>WAJY01000264.1 GCA_015523645.1 Geoglobus sp.
ATCAAATCCCTATGGAAGATTGTTACCTCCCTCATTATGACCGTGCATTTCTCGCTATTTCTACTAATTCTAGTCTCCCTTTTCTTTCTGTGTAGATGGTTCATACTCTTATACCCTAAAATGATCATTTCTCAGAGAAGGGCGAAGATAGATGCTTCCCTGCCCCATGTTGTTAACATAATGCTTGGAATGGTGAAAGGGGGAACTCCGTTCCTTGAAATATTAAAGACGATTGCCGAGGAAAGACCAATAACAGGAGAGGTTGGAAAGGAATTTGCAGTCATAATGAGAGAGGTGACAATCTTCCATAGAGATCTGATTTCGGCGATGAGGCATGTTGCCTTAACCACTCCTTCCAAAAAGCTTTCAGAATTTCTTGAGGATCTAATTGGTGTTGTAGAGGGTGGAGGAAAGCTGACAGAATTCTTTGAGTACAAGTCTGCTCATTACATAGAGGAGAGGGAGAGGTATCATGAAGTATTTCTCAACTC
Source organism: Geoglobus sp. (assembly GCA_015523645.1). Taxonomy (GTDB): domain Archaea; phylum Halobacteriota; class Archaeoglobi; order Archaeoglobales; family Archaeoglobaceae; genus Geoglobus. Next base: position 492 of record WAJY01000264.1, read on the forward strand.
CCTAGAGGTTATGGCTGAGGTTTATGTTGCAATATTTGTTGTTGCCCCACTCTTCACACTTATAGTTTTCATAGTTCTCGGAATGATGGGTGAGGAGATTAAGGCAATTTCAAATGCAATTGTCTATGGATTCATACCAATAGGCGGATTGATGTTCATATGGCTTATAAAATCGATGCTTAAAACCGAGACACCTGCGTGGGTGATGCAAAAAAGAATTCCGATATTTCTGAAGGTTAAGGTTGATGAGAATGAGAGAAAGAGCGAGTTCACTTTCAAAAGAGATCTGGCTTCAATGATCCACGGATTCTACACATCATTGAGAAAGCGGCTTAGATTCTCATCTCTGCTTAGAAAGCCAGAATACAGCCTTATAGTTACTATTCCAGCAAGCCTGATTGCAGCACTAATTATGTATAGAAACTTCAGAATTGAGACGATTTTTGTCACAATTTTTGTGATCACATGTTTTCCATATGCTCTTTTGTATGAATACAGAAGCTATATTCTCAGAAAATTAGAAAACCACCTTCCAGACTTTCTCAAACAGCTTGGAAGTTTGAACGAAAGTGGTCTGACCCTTGTTGCTGCGCTCAGAGTTATATCTTCTGCACAGCTTGGAGCACTGTCAAAGGAAGTGATGAACATAAGAAAGGATGTTGAATGGGGAAAGCTTATAAGTGAGGCTTTTGAAAGATTTGAAGAGAGGGTTGGAAGTAGCATAGTGTCAAAGGTTGTCTCTATTCTTGTCAAAGCTCTTCAGGCAACCGACAACGTAAAATCTGCAATATTCACGGCTGCGAGTGATGCAGAGATGTACCTTGATTTTAGAAAAAGGGTTGCCAATGAAATGTTTGTTTACACGGTAATAGTTTACGTCACGTTTGCTGTCTTTCTCTTCACGATAGTTGTTTTAGACAAGAACTTCATAGCGGTCTTTGGAAACATAACAATACCATCCTCCTACATAAGCTTCTTCACAATTCCAAGTCCTGACTTTATAACAAGGCTGTTCTATCATGCAACTCTCCTTAACGGATTTTTCAGTGGGTTAGTTGCAGGAATAATGGGCTCCGGGAGTCTAAAATCGGGAATAAAGCACTCCCTAATGATGGTTGTTACCACGTTGTTTGTTTTCGGATACTACCTTGGCTTGGGATACTAGCAAGGATCATTTCAATAAAAATTCGGAGGGTAAAGGAATGAAAATTCTTGCAGTTGCAGATACGCACGTCAGAACCTTTGATGAGTTACCTGAAAGGCTTATTAAAATCATGGAAAATGTTGACATGGTTGTCCATGCTGGAGACTACACGTCCACAGACGTGCTTGACGGATTCATCGAGAGTTGCACTTTTAAGGGAGTTTACGGAAATGCAGATGATGCTCAGATAAAGGATAGATTGAAGAGAGAGGAAAAATTTAGGGCAGAAAAGATTGATGTAGGAATACTGCATAGCGGAAATTATCTGAATCAATTCGACGATCTCGGATACAAGGCAAAGGAGATCGGTGTTAACCTTCTCATCTTTGGTCACATTCACAGGTTTGTTGTTGAGAGATTCGGTGATGTTGTGGTGGTTTGTCCAGGTAGCCCAACCTTACCAAGGCTCTCCGCATCGAGCTGTGCGGTTATAGAGATTGAAGATGGCAGTGTAAAAATTAATTTCGAGCTTGTTAAAGAATTTGCCTGCGGTATGGATTTGAAATCAATGAGTAGGTGGTGATCGGGATGAAGGTTTTACGGATTGAAGGTGATGGGGGAAAGCTAATAGATGAATTGAAGAAGAAAGGGAGTGTAATTGTGATTGAGAAGGGTGAAACAAAGGAAGAGAAAGTTGTTTTTGGAAGCCATGGAGTCAGTTTTTTTCTTCCTAAAATGAATCTAAGGAGTGTCCTTGAAATACTGGCTGATCTCGGCTATGAGTATGCTATGCTCAAGGGATTTTCAGAGGAGGAGGTTAAAAATATTGGCATAGTTATTCCAACCCTAAAAAATCCTGAAGATCTGGAAAGGGCTGAAGAGTGCGAAACCCTGAAGAGCTTGATTAAAAAGCTAAAGAAACTGAAGGATTCAGAGCTGTGTGGATCTTTTGGTATATTTGTTGGATTTGTCAGAAAAATCCAAAATGGAAGAGAAGTTGTCAGGCTTGAATATGAAAAATTTGATGAATTTTTCGAGAGAGTTAAAGAGAGAATTGAAAATCAGGTAATGGAAATTGAGGGTGTGAGAGGAGTAAAAATCTACCACAGAGTTGGCACATTGGTTCCCGGTGAAGACATAGTTTATGTGGTCGTAATGTCAGAGCACAGAAAGAACCTTTTCGAAGCATTGAAAAAGGCAATTGAGCTTTTCAAATCTGAACTTCCCGTCTGGAAAAAGGAAATTTATGTTGATGGCGAGATATGGGCACATGACAGGGATTTAAAGAAGGGCTCTTAGCCTTTCAATCACCACCTCCCCCTCTTTTTCGCTCCTTGCAGTTGTTATCACATAAATCTGCTGAACAGTGCCACCATGAATCAGAAGAGCCCTTATGTTTCCATTTCTGTCACATCTCGTCAGCTTTACCCTTACAGACCCTTTGGAAGTTCCCTTGTTCTCTATGACGCCCGGAATTATCTTTTTAACATACTCAGATTCTGCAATTCTGTTCAGCAGTTCTCTGCCATCTCTTCCTCCTATGATTGTTGAATGAGACCCCCTAATTTTCCTCTTTGGATCAATGTCCGATTTTGGGATGGTTTCTTCGCGATTCACATCTATGCTGTCTTTTTTGCTGACTCTCAAGATGCTCCCTCTAATCATTACCGCCTCATCATTCTGAAGATGTTTCCGAGCATGTAGATGCTGTCTTTCAGGACATCCACCTTAGAATCACCACCATGCTCCCATCTCACCGGTATCTCCTTGATCTTCAGTCCCTTTCTTTGAGCCAAAATCAATAGCTCCGTGTCCCAGAACCAGTGATTGTCAGATATGCTATCAAGAACATCAGCAACTCTGCTCTTCCTGAATCCCTTAAACCCGCACTGGTGATCCTGAATTCTCGATTTAAGCAAAGCTCTTACAAGGAAGTTGTAAACTCTTGACGGAAAATCCCTTGTAAATGGTCTTTTTGCATCACTGCTCTTCATGAGCCTTGATCCAATTGCAATATCATACCCAGCCTTTAAAGCCTCATAAATATCAGTTATGTGACTCAAATCTGTTGAGAGGTCAACATCCATGTAGATTATAAACTCATGTTTCGATTTTTTTATGGCGTTGTTCAGGGCTTTTCCCCTTCCAAGTCTTTCATCGCTGTGGAGGTGGGTGACAAAAGAATACTTCTTTGCCAGACTCTTTGCAATCTCATCTGTCCCATCTGTTGAGCCATCCTCAGCAATTATTATCTCAAAACCGCTGAAGTTTGAAAGCATGAACTCTGCTACCCTTTCAACAGCACTTTCAATCCTCTTTGCTTCGTTGTAGGCTGGAAGAATTATGGTCAGCATTCAACAGCCATAAATCCCATGAATATTTGAATGTTGCCGATAAATGCTAACTCAGAAACCACATATTTTATATTTCATTCAGAAAATCAAACCCAGAATGCGGGGTTTGAAGATTGTGGCAGGAGCTGGAATTATTGCACTTCTTGTTCTGTTTTTCAGAGATTCCATCAGCTTCATTCTTTCAGCAAATCCCGTGTTTTTCATAGGATCTGTTTTATGCTATGAGATTCTTAATGTCCTTCTTGCATACAGAATTCATTATCTACTCAAAAATATAGGGATAGAGACAAAATTTGCTGATGTTTTCAGGGCTCATCTTGCTGGGATGATCGCGGGAGACTTCACTCCGGGAAGGGCTGGGTACTTCTCCACTCCCGTTTTTGCTTCAGCCTACAGCATGGATTCAAAGGCTGTAATGGGAACAATTCTCTCTGCTCAGGCTGTTGAGATGGTTGTCAAGGTTTTCGGTGCATCCATCGGAATAGCTTATCTCCTCAGCCTGAATGAGCTTTACCTGATTGTTCTGCCTCTTCTGATTAGCGCTATCGCCGTGGTGTATCTGTGGACTGATGCGCCACCACACTTTGAAAAGCTCAGAATGATAAGGAAGTATGCAAGGGAAACAAAGAGAAATGCTGTTTTCATCCTTGGAATCTCTCTGGCAGGATGGGTTGTTGTTGGCATTCAGTGGTACCTGATTTTTAAGGCACTTGGACTGGACGTGAGCTTTTTTCAGTCAATGATTCTCCAGCCA
>WAJY01000265.1 GCA_015523645.1 Geoglobus sp.
GATATATGCATATCGTGTCATTTGGCAAAGAATCATAATCTCGATACCACTGGATGTGCCTGCCATAATGGAGGATATTTCGTGAACGTTACAATATACAGAGAGCCAAAGGCAAATGAGAGCCCTGGAAACTGGATATTCAGATGGATAAATTAAGGAGGTGTCTCTGTTGAGAAGATACAAGGTATTTTGGCTGATTGCAATTTTCATTGCTCTCATTTTTTCTGGCTGTACCCAGCAAAAACCGGAAAAGGTTCCCGTTATCGAGGTAAACTTCAGTCATTATGTAATTTCAGGTCAGCATGTTGTCAAGATAAACTCTGTTAAAAAGAAGGAGATTGAGATCAGCAAGGTCAGAATAACCAAAAACCCCCCCTTTCCTTCAATAATCGCTTATGCGATATATCCAAAAAACAATAATGTGCTCGTATCACCTGTAGCCTACACATCGATAAGGAATGAGGGAGATGACATTACACTTTATATAGGTATCGAAAAAAAAGACCTGCCTGAGCCGGGAACCAAGGTGAATGTATTTGTGGAAGTATGGAGTAAAAACTCCAAAAAACTCGCTGCAGATAAAGGTGGGCTGATATGGAGATAAATAGAAAAATAGCTATAGGGATACTGGCGGGATTAATTTGTGCAACAATCTCGACATTTGTGATTGTCGCTCAGAACATACCTTATTTTGAAATTTTCTACTATCCCCCCAACCCTTCTGACGGGCAAAATGTCGAGGTTACCGTCTACAACTTTAATGGCATTGCTGGCTCTGTTAAATTCGTGTGGACAAAAGACGGTAGCGTTGTTAGGGAGACCACAAAATCTTTCTCCACAGCAAATGCTGTTACTGACAGCAACACTGTTTCTGCTGGATACTGGGAAGTTACAGCATATGTCTATGACAAACTGGTTCCTCCTCAGCTTATCAACTATTCAAAAGTTTCTTTTACTGTCCAAAGCTTCAGTTCAATCCCAACACCAACTAGTGGAGGTGGAGGTGATGGAGGTGCTGGAGGTTCAGGAGGTGGAGGAGGTGGTTACGTTTCAACACCTACCCCAACTCCTACTCCCACTCCTACCCCAACTCCAGTTCCAACATCAACGCCAACTCCTACCGTAACACCCGCAGAATCTCCAACACAAACCCCCACTCAAGCTCCAGCTCCAACACCTACACAAACCCCTACTCCAACTCCTAGGCTAGGAAAGAATGCAACACCTATTGAAACTCAAACCTTACAAGAAAAATCAGCTGAGTTTAATACACCATCATTTGAGGTTTATCTCTCAATTCTGGCGTTTTTGATTGTTGCAGTGGCTTTGAGAAGGAGGAATTAGCACAAGGCACTCATCTATCAATTTCTTTCTTTTCTTGCTTTCCAGAATGTTATTTTTCAGTATGATAAATCAGAGACCTCATTGAAAAAGCTTTGGTTAAGAATAGCTCACAAATTCATAAATAAAGCTGAGGAAGTTAAGATCAATTGAAATGCTTTTTTCTTGCTATTTTTAAAACTCCTCAGTGTAGGGTTCAAAAGTAGATGCTCGTAAAATTATCGGAGCAATGAAAAACAAAAAACCATGAAAAGGAGATTTGTTACAAGGGGTTTTGCCTGAGCAAGGAACATCAGTGCATGAACTTTAGTATTCCAAGAGGATTGAATAAGAATCATGAACAGCTTTTACTTTCATCCATCAATATTGATCTATTGTTGTGAAATTAAAGCGATATCGTTATTTGGGAAAATTTCTTGAAAACCAAATGTTCTGGGACTAATCTAAAATAGAATCAACACATTTAGGCTCAAAATCTGAAGGTGAGGAAAGTGGAGGATGAAATAATAAGTCTTGGGATGAAAACGATCAAAGAGAAGTCGGAGATTTTTGGAGACGATGCTGGAGCATTCAGAGTATCTGATGCTTGGATGATTTTCACAAATGACATGCTTGTTTGGTCAACTGATGTTGTTAAGGAGATGAGCTATGAGGATGTTGGCTTTAAGGTAGTGACGATGAATGTTAGCGATATTTCTGCAATGGGCGGCAAGCCGATGTTTTTTGCATTCTCAATTGGGCTTCCAGAGTATGACAAAAAGGTTGAAAAAGGGATATTTGAGGGCATTCAGGCTGGATTGAAGGAGTATGGAATGAAGTTAATCTCAGCAGACACGAACTTCTCTAAGGAATTGGTGATAGATGGCATAGCTATTGGAACCTCTAAGAAATTGCTGTTGAGGAAAAATGCAAGGGTTGGAGAATTGGTTTGTGTCACAGGAGATCTTGGCAGACCACTTTCAGCATTGTTAATATCTTTGAAGAATTTTAGAGTTGAGGAAGATGACAGGGAGAGGATATTCGAAAAGTTAATCAGGGCTAAAGCAAGGGTTGAGGAGGGGCAAAAATTGACTGAGTTTTCTGAGTGTGGAATTGACATAAGTGATGGGCTTGTAAGGGAGTTGAAGGCGTTATCTCAGGCTAGCAAGGTAGGCATGGTTATTAAGTCTGAAAACTTGCCAATATCTGAGGAGGTTAAAAACTTTTGTGAAATCAATGGCTTAGATCAATATCTTGTGGCTATGAATTCTGGGGAGGAGTACGAGCTGGTTTTTACAGTAAAAAAAGACAGGGTTGATGAAATTAATTTTGATTTTACGGTTATAGGTGAGGTTATAGAGGAAAAGGGAGTGTTTTTTGAGAGAAATGGAAAGATTGAAAAGCCCAGGGATCTGTCATGGAGGCACTTTGAAACCTCAATCTTATAGTTTGCAGTTTTATTTTTGAAGTTCAAGCTCCTCAGCTCTCCTGGCTTCAGCCTTTATAACTTCTGTTCTGTGTTCTTCATCTCCTTCCCTCCCTTTCATCCTGTCTTTCAGTCTTTCAAGAACAGATAAATGCCCATAGCAAACAACAACGTCTCCTGCCAATATCATCGTATTGCCATTTGGAGCCCCGATAAAGCACTCCTTTCCATCAATTTTTCTGTAAATTCCGAGAACAAGAACGCCTTCGTTGTTCAGTTCCAATTCTCTCAATCTCTTGCCAGCCATCCAGCTCTCGTTTTTAACCTTAAACTCGCTCACACCGTAACCCTTGCCAAATCCCAGTAGCTGATGGTAGTCCTTTATCCTCAGCTCTGTAAATTTTGAAAGACTGTAGATGATAACCCTTCTCATGATCTTCTCAATGTATTTGGATTTTGAAAAGCCATAGAGCAATATCATGCCAAAAAATAATATCAGCAAGTTGTTCGTAGCCTCTTCCTGTGTTTTGCCTACAAATGTCAGAATCAAAGTCACAACAGCGCTTGCGATTCCCGCGCTTCCCAAAAACATCATTGTCTGAATGATTTTTCTCCTTACAGGATGTGAGACAACATACTCTGCTTCTGAAGTTGTGAATCCCACTCCGGTGTATGCAGACTGTGCCTGAAATCTTGAAACATCCTCACTCAATCCTGTCATCTCTAAGGCTATGGATCCAATTCTTATGATTAGTATCGAGAAGAGAACAATAAGCAGAAAAGAAATAATTGCAATCATAAAACCACCCTCAGTCGTAATGCTTTGTGTTGAGCGATATCTCCTCCTTTCCAAATTCTTTGTATTGAAGATGGTCTCTGATTATCAAATACGACATCTCAGGCGGAATAGCCCCGATTTCAGTTACTATCAAGTCTATGTAGTCTCTTGGCGTAACGTCAAAGGCAGGATTTCTTACATGAATTTTTGGATTTGACAGAAGATCCTTTCCAGCAACTTCACTCCCTTCTCTCTCCTCGATCACCACAAGCTCTCCGAGTAAGGTTTTTGGGCTGAATTTGTAGGTCTCTGCAGCAACTATAAATGGAACTCTTGCCTCCTTAGCTGACAGTGCAATTTGAGAGGTTCCTATTTTGTTGATAAGAGCACCATTAACAGTTATGGTGTCTGCGCCAACCACAACAACATCGATTTCCTTCATGAAATACCTAACAGCCGAGTCAACTATAAGTGTCACATCTATTCCATACTCTGCAAGCTCTCTTGCTGTAATGTGCCCTTGATATCTTGGTCTTGACTCCGTTGCAAAAACTTTAATCTCTTTTCCTTCATCAAATGCTTTTTTTATCACAGCTAGGGCAGAAGAAGAGTTGCAATGGGTCAGGACAGTTGAACCATCTTTTAATCTTTTAGAACCTATCTCCCCTATCCTCTCCCTTGCAGTATCAACCCATCTGATGAACTCATCTGCTCTTTTAATCAAAGACTCTCTCTTCTCCTCCTCACTCTCGCCATGATATCCCATAACATAGTTTATTGCGTTGTATAAACTAACAGCAGTTGGTCTGGTGTTGAGCAGTCTCATGCTAGCCTCCCTCATTTTTCCATCGAAATCTCCTCTGATTTCAAGGGCATACTTTTTCAGAGCTTCTACAGCAAACCTTGCAATCCTTCCAGCACCTCTGATCTCCATTCTCTCAATCTTTCTAGCACAATCTTCAACTATCCTCATCTCAATCACCTGCCAGAATTGCAGCACCTTTGGCAACAGCAAGAGGATCTTTTATGATCCTTATTTCAGGATCAAATTCTGGAGGCAAATAGCTGTAAATCCTCTCAAAATCCTTCTCCTCAAGGCTAATGGCTAGCCTACCTCCAAACACAACGAGATCCGGGTCAAGAATCAGTATAGCTTTGGCTACCTCTCTGCATAAGAGCTCAAAACCTTCTAGCATTACAATCTCTTCCCTTCTCAATTCCCTTCCAAACCTCTTTTTTATTGCCCAACTGCTGAAATGAGTTTCAAGGTGTCCCTTTCCACCGCAAACGCAAATCTCATCTCCACCTACAAATGTGTGTCCGATTTCAGATGCAAGTCC
>WAJY01000266.1 GCA_015523645.1 Geoglobus sp.
AAAAACAGATAGGCATCCTAGGACAGGTTAAAATTTTTCTCAAGGCAATCTCAAAATGGGGGTTTGAAAGCTATAGAATTATACGTGAGGTTGAAAAGATCTATCAAAGCCCTTATATCGGATATGGGATTATTGCTGGCAGAAAACGCTAAGAATGGGCTGAAAAACATTAACTACCAAATTGAAAATCACTGAATGGCAGTACTAGAAAGTACTAACAAAATTGTGAAAGATGATGAATTTGGTTTAGATAGCATGGTCAGTAGATGGAACTTTAGTTCTTGCAATACTCTTGCGTTTGATTGCTTTTCTTGCATGGATTGTTGGAATTGTTACATTCAACTTGTTTTTTCTCGCTGTAAGATTTCTCTCGATCAATCAAAGGTAGGAAGAGATTTTTATCTTGTATTTAAAAAAGGAAAGGATTTCGTTTGTACCGATGCAATGTTTTATATTCTCTAGAAAAGGATTGGCAAGATAAATCCTCACTATTATAAATCCAAACTAATCCATCAAATCAGCTATGAACTGAATTAAAAGAACTTTTTAAAGGAGATCTATTACAGAATTTTTTTGTTCTGCTTTTCAGCAAAGAAAAGAGACCTTCTACTGCATTTCTCTCTGAAATCTCAAGTCTGCTTGAATCCCGTTTATCAGACCCAAAAATACCAAGACCCTTCATCAACAATCCCTTTTGGCTTCTTCTTACAGAATTTCAAAACCTATTTTGGGGTTCGTAGGCATGAAAACTCGATCCCCTTCTGTTGCTTACACAGCAGACGTTTTATAGAATCTACGTCAATTGAGCTCTAAATAAAGACCTGTTTGTTCTCTGATTTTTATCTTAGTCCAGTTTATCACAATTGGACTTCTTTTTCCCCGATTGATTTAGAATTTGTTTAATTCTGTGTAAGACAATAATATAAATCAATTAGAATTTATTATTTTTGGAAAACTAAAATTTATTTGTTTGTTTTTCTTAAAGATAGTCCATAGAGGTGGAGTAAAGTTGAAAAGATCTTTAATTCCATCTTTTTGTTTCTTCAAAAGACTTTTTAGACCATATTTCATAAATTATCTAGGCTATTGAGGATTGCACGGTTTGTATTTTGAGTATTTTATTTTTCCTTATTTTTGATACTAGCTTAAAAGGCTTAAAATCCTATTAATTTAATATCTTTAATATATTGCATAAAAAATAGTGTATATCATAATATAGTATATATTGTCAATATTACTCTTGGGATTTTTAATTTATTGCTATAAAATTTTTCGGAAGTAAAAAGCGTTAAATATTATGATTAATAATATTGATTGAGGTGGAGTGTATGGTAGAACCCATAAACATCATATGGCTCGAGGGTCAGGGATGCACGGGATGTACGATATCCCTGACGAATTCTTCGATGCCTGCCTTGGCTGATGTTCTCACAGGGGTCATTGATGCAGTCTCCAACATAAATCTTGTGTTCCACCCTGCAGTTATGACTCCATGGGGAGAGAAGGCAGTTGAAGTCCTAAAGGACGCAGAGAAGGGAAAATACGATCCCTTTGTTCTTGTGCTCGAGGGAGCAATTCCTGATGAAGAGAGTGCTGGAGAAGGCTTCTGGTGCATGGTTGGAGAGGAAAATGGGGAGATATACACTTTAAACCACTGGATTGACAGCCTTTCAGAGAAATGTGCAGTTGCCGTGGCTGTTGGAGCATGTGCAACATATGGTGGAGTCCCCCATGGAAAGCCAAATCCCACGGGTGCTCATGGTTTGCTTGAGCACCTTGGAAAGGACTGGAAAAGCTCTTTGGGACTTCCTGTTGTCTGCATACCTGGCTGTCCTCCAGCAGGTGACTGGATGACTCAATCACTGGGAGCTCTGGTTCTGGCTGTAAGGGGGCTTGCCTCAATTCCTGAACTTGATGAGCACAACAGACCGAAGTTTCTCTTTGGAAGACTTGCACACGATAATTGCCCCAGAGCTGGATACTATTCAGAGGGACACTTTGCAGAGACTTTTGGAGAAGAGCACTGCGTAGTTGGTTTGGGATGCAAGGGATTGATATCATACTGCCCAGCCCCAGGAGGGGGATGGATAAACAGGGTTGGAGGCTGCCCAACCTTTGGAGCTCCATGCCTTGGGTGCACCGAACCGGAGTTTCCAGATGAACCATTCTCACCATTCCTCAAACCACCAGAAGGTGTGGTTATGACGAAGACAATAATCAAGAGAATTATAGGTGGAATATACCAGGCTTATTCCCTTCAAAAGGGAGGTGAAAGGTGATGAGCAAGTCAAAAACAATCTTTATTGAGCCAATGACAAGGATAGAGGGACATCTTGGAGTTAAAGTTGACATTGATGTTGACAGGAAAGTTATTGTTGACGCCCATTCAACTGGGGTTATGTTCAGAGGTTTTGAAAAGATAATGGAGGGCAGAGATCCTCCAGATGCGATCTGGATTTCTCAGAGAATTTGCGGTGTTTGCCCAACACCACATGCAGTAGCATCTGCAGAGGCATTGGACATGGCTTTGAACGCATCACCACCTCCCTTGGCAGTTTTGCTCAGAAATCTTGCGGATGCGTTTGAGATCATCTATGATCACACTCTCCACTGGTTCCAGTTAGCCGGTCCTGACTACTCCTCAGCAGTTGTAGGGGAGAGCAATCCAAGCTGGTTGAAGACAGCAGAAGAATTCAAGGCTGAGAACAGCGATGTTCACGGTTTGTCAACTGTAGGGGAGATAATGAAGGAGATGGTACCACTTCAGGGAAGCTTGTGGCTTGAATCAATTTCTTACCAGAGGACTGCAAAGGAATGCCTCGTTATGGTTGCAGGAAAGTATCCCCATCTCGCAACAGTCGTTCCCGGAGGAATAACTGTGGCACCGACAATAGGAAAAGCCCAGGAAATGCTTTTCAAGTTCCTTGAACTTGTTCCTTGGGTAAAAAAGATGGTCTTTATGGCTGAAGACGTCTTCAGATTTCTTGAAGAGCTTGGGTATGACAAAGTTGGAGAGAGAAAGCCAAACCTGATAAGCTATGGAGCAGGTGACAATCCCGAGGCTTACGATGCCAAATATGAGAACGTGGACGAATGGGGAGTTAAAAGGGAGGTCACTCCAGGAGTTGTGATAGATGGAGAGCTTGTAACCAACAAGCTCACTGAGATTCATCTTGGAATTCAGGAGTATGTGACTCACTCCTTCTATGATGACTGGGATGGCAGAGACGTGGAAAA
>WAJY01000267.1 GCA_015523645.1 Geoglobus sp.
AGCTGGTGGTTATGATTTCTGGATTTTGAAGCTTGATGCAAATGGAAACCTACCGGACTGTCCTTATGCAAACAATACAAATGCGACAGTAACGTCAACGAGTGTAACACCTCAGGACACTTCAACAACTCCCGAGAACACCTCAGCAGATGTTAATACGACGAACGTTGAACCAGTTGATACCAGTGCCGAGGTAAACTTAGTCTGCCTCTTCTTGCCTGTCCTGCCTGTCCCGCCGTCAAAAGTTCCGGCTGTAACAATTCCTGGACTTCTCGCTATGGCAGGAGCTATCGCTCTGATTGGATCTCTGATTCTGAGGAGAAGGTAATTTTTATTTTAGCTTAATTTTTTAGGAACATATTTTCTACTCAGACCTCACTTTAGTCGTGTAACTGTATACTTTTGACGACAGAAAGGCATCATGGCTAAAAGGTGGGAGGGATATAAAAACTCTCGAGGCAAAATAGCTGTTAATTCATTATTGATTCTGGATTTGGAGTCAAAATACTTAAAATTGTTTTTGATATCTCTCTTAAAAGCAATTCTTTTTGATAGAAAATAATGAAAGGCTCTAGGTGAGCTTACCCTCCATGAAATCCTGGTAAGCTTGGAGATCGAAGTGTCCGTGACCGCTGAGATTGAACACAATGACCTTCTCCTCTCCACTCTCCTTTGCCTTTAAAGCCTCATCGATTGTGACTTTAATGGCATGAGTAGACTCTGGTGCTGGAACTATTCCTTCTGTTTGTGTAAAGATCTTTCCAGCCTCAAATGTCTCAACCTGACTGACAGCTCTTGCTTTGACTATTCCATGCTTGACGAGCAAGCAAAGTGTTGGAGCATCCCCATGATACCTCAAACCACCAGCATGTATTGGAGGTGGAATGAAGTCTTTTCCAAGAGTATACATTTTCAGCAAGGGTGTTAGACCTGCTGTATCTCCATGATCGTATCTGTATTCTCCCCTTGTGAGAGTTGGACAAGCCTCAGGCTCAACAGCTATGAATTCAACACCATCTTCTCCAACAAAGGGATATATTAGCCCGGAAAAGCTGCTCCCCCCACCAACGCATCCAACCATCACATCAGGCTTCACTTCAGCAGCTTCAAGCTGTTTTTTTGTCTCAAGTCCGATTATGGTTTGGTGCAGCAAAACGTGATTCAGAACACTTCCAAGACTGTAGTTTGTGTTTTCATTCTTAACGGCATCTTCAACCGCCTCACTAATAGCGATTCCAAGACTTCCAGGGTTGTTTGGATCTTTTTCAAGAATTCTCTTTCCACTTTCTGTAACGTCAGATGGGCTTGGTATTACTTCGGCATCCCACAGCTCCATCAAAACCCTTCTGTAGGGTTTCTGATAGTAGCTTGCCTTAACCATGTAAACTCTGCATTTTAGGTCAAAGAGCTTTGTGGCAAAGGACAAAGCCGAACCCCACTGTCCAGCCCCTGTTTCTGTTGTTAGCCTTTCAATACCCTCCTTTGCATTGTAGTAAGCCTGAGCCACTGCTGTGTTGGGTTTGTGACTTCCTGGAGGGCTAACACCTTCAAACTTGTAGAATATCTTTGCCGGAGTTTTCAAGAATTCCTCAAGCCTCTCTGCCCTTACGAGTGGTGTGGGTCTCCACAGCTTGTATATCTCAAGAACCTCCTTCGGTATCTTTATATATCTCTCAGTGCTCATCTCTTGCTCCAAAAGACCCTTCGGAAAAATTGCCAGAAGTTTTTCTGGGGCTATTGGTTCCATGGTCTCTGGATCGAGCGGTGGAGGCAAAGGCTCTGGAAGATCTGGAAGGATGTTATACCAGTGCTTTGGCATTTCGTTCTCATCAAGCAGTATTTTCTTCTCCATGCCCCAAACCGATCTTTCATTTTATTTAAGTTTTTTCCTTTTATTGATGATAAGTCCCAAATTGTGGGAAAATACAGACAATTTCAAAAGCCTCATCTAAGCAAGAGAAGAGAACGCCAAAGAATTTTTATTCTGCTAAAAAACTCTTTAGGTTATGGAAACTCTCATGGAGTATGCGAGAAACAACACATGTCCAGATTGGTTGAGGGATATTGAATCCCAAGAAGGAGTTGATGTTAGAAAGATTTTGAGGTTCATTGCAGAAGGAAGAATTGTAGTTCCTCGCAACTTGCTAAGAGAGGATGAATTTAAGGTAAGGGCAATTGGAAAGATGATGTCTACAAAGGTTAATGTAAATATTGGAACTTCTGCAGATTACGTTAATCTTGAGGAGGAGATTGAAAAGGCTGTTATTGCTCAAAAATATGGAGCAGATGCAATAATGGATCTTAGCAGTGGGGGGGATCTAGATTACATAAGAAAGAAGATAATGGAGGTTGTTAGAGTTCCATTCGGGACGGTGCCGATCTATCAGCTAGCAAGGGAAAAGGATATCGCTGATGCAGATGAAGATGATTTCTTCAGAGTTGTTGAGAAGCATGCGAAGGATGGAGTTGATTTTATGACAATTCACGCTGGGGTTAACTGGATGTCGATTGAGAGATTGGAGAAAAGCAACAGGCTCCTAGGTGTTGTTAGCAGAGGAGGTTCACTCACGATAGCATGGATGAAGCATACTGGAGAAGAGAATCCATACTACAAGAATTTTGATTACCTTTTGGAGATAATGAGGGAATATGACGTGACAATAAGCCTTGGGGATGCTTTCAGACCCGGATGCATTCATGATGCAAGCGATAGAGTTAAGCTGACAGAGTTTATAGTTCTAGGGGAGCTTGTTGAGGAGGCTAGAAGGGCAGGAGTTCAGGCAATGGTAGAGGGACCGGGACACGTGCCGATAGATGAGATTGAGACGAGTGTCAAAGCCATGAAGCATGCTACAAACGATGCACCCCTCTACCTTCTTGGACCGCTTGTAACTGACATAGCAGCAGGTTATGATCATATAGCAGGAGCCATTGGCTCGGCAATAGCTGGAATGCATGGAGCAGATTTTATTTGCTACGTCACTCCAGCAGAACATCTCGCCCTTCCGAGTGTTGAGGATGTGAAGGAAGGTGTTATAGCATCGAAAATTGCGGCACATGCAATCGATCTTGTTAAAGAGGGTCAAAGGGAGAGGGCTAGAGAACTTGACTATCAAATGAGTGTTGCAAGGAAAAAACTAGACTGGGAAAGCCAGTTCAGACTTTCAATTGATCCTGAAAAGGCCAGGATGATTCATTCAAGAAGAAAGTCAAAGGGCGAGACTTGCAGTATGTGTGGTGATCTCTGTGCGATAAAGACAATTAACGAGGTTTTACAGAGAAAAGTGTGAAACTACAAATAGTTTCAAACTCTTGTTTTTGCAATTCTGTTTTATGCATTCCAATAAACAATTTTTTAAGACCTTGCAAGGTTTTTTAGACCACAAATTTCATAAACAATCGTAGATTAGATTGATCCGTCTCTCTTTCAACCAATGCGGGGGTTGCCGAGTCAGGAAAAGGCGCGGGATTGAGGGTCCCGTCCCGTAGGGGTCCGAGGGTTCAAATCCCTCCCCCCGCATGTTTGCCACATTCTTTCAATAAAATAATTGTTAGTCTAGCATTTAAGCTCTGGATCAGATGCTTAGATAGAAATTGTTTCAATGCAACGCATACTTGCTCAGCTTTTCTGAGATGTCTAAAAAATAGAGAAATCTAATTTTTACTGTGAAGGTTCAACAGGCTTTATTGGAGGTGATATGAATTCCACCTCAGCATGGGATATTGAATCTGGTCCATAGGGTGGTGCTCCTGGCTTGAATGTTATAATAACCTCCCTTGCCTCTTTCTGGTC
>WAJY01000268.1 GCA_015523645.1 Geoglobus sp.
CTCCAGTTCTTCTTCAGCCCTTTCAAAATCCTTCAACTCTACCACTTCGAGTTTAAATTTTGCGTCAAATACGCCAATAAGCTTATCTCCGGCGAAGAGCGAGTAATCTGGCCTGAGTGGAATTGAGCAACTCAATTTACCAAACTTTTTGTTGAAATAGAGCTTCCAGCCATTTTCGAATTCAGCGTAAACGTTGGACTCGTCGATTTTCCCAAGTTCTACCTTCATCCTCAGGTTGTATTCTCCGAGAATTTCCTTCAACTCCTCTATCAGTTTGAAGAAGCACCAGTATTCGTAGAGTTTGGATATGTCCTTGTTGTCAATAGCTCTTTTCCATTCATAGAAAAATGGCGAATAGGTTGTGAACTCCCTGAAAAGATGCAGCAGATCTCTATAACCGTCACCCTTGAGCAGTGTGTGGAAATTATATGGGAATATGGTCACATTCTCGATTTCATCCCACACAGAAATGCTGGAGATAAATTCTATCTCCGATTTGAACTCTGAAAGTTCCTTCATTCCAATGTTCTTGTCTATCAGACGCTGTGTCCATTCTGCTATCAAGTTTAAAAAGAACTTAACGAACCTGTTCTCAGGAGTGTTTGCAGTTTCATATTTCGTTGAGCTCAGAACCCTCTCCGGAGCAAAGCCCTTCAAACGTTTGGCTATTAACACATCACCACTGGCAGAAACGAGGTTCTCGGGGAAAGTTAGTATTGAATGGATAGTGTCCGGTGTGATCTCGTCCACCCTATAAAACTCGACGAGTTCTTCTTTGACATGCAGTTCACGTTTCATCTTTTGCATCACAATCTCAAAAGCCTCAAGAATTCTGTTCTGATTTGCCCTTAGATAGTGATACGCAAAAAGCTCGTTCATTGGTTCAAAATTCTCCTCGACTGTAAATCCTGTAGGCGAACTAATCTCGAAGTTGAGAGAAGATGAAATTCTGGAAATGTCGTCAGTCAATTTTTCTGCAAACTCGTTGAAAGCCTCAATCAGTTGCCTTAATTCTTTAACTGTTAAATCATCGACATTTATCTGAACTCCTTTTATTTTTGCTATTTTATCAGAAACTACAAGAGCAGGAAATCTGATTGGAGTAAGGCCCTTAAACTTGAAAATGAGCTCGGTCAAACCCAGATAATTTCTGAATAAGAACTCGAACTTTTGAGCTTCTTATCGTTATCAAGTTCAACAATCGAATGTTTCACGTACTTTTCATTCATCTCCGGAATTGTCAGATTTTCCAGTCCCGTGCTGTAAATTGTGTACGGCACCCACTCGAACAGGATTATTCTATCATCAAATACATATACCGGACTTCTCTCCCACCTAAGGTACACGGTTAACACCATCAGCTGAAGCTTGTAAATCCTATTTCGTAAAGCTGTCTGAGCATTCTAAGGACTTTCTTTGCCGTGTGTTTGAACCGAAACTCGTCTTTTTTAGAATCCCAATTTTCAAGCCACTCGATGACATTTCTCTCGTTAAAATCTTCTATCGAGACGCTACTATTCCCAAGGCATGTTTTCAGGACTTCTTTCAGGGGTTTTTCGAGCTTCTTTCTGTTCCCGTGGAACTTTGGAAGGATTTTCATGAGAATTGCGAGATCGAAGATATCATCTTCACTTTCGAATTCAATTATACCCTTCTCCCAACTCTCCTCAGCTTTCCTGAAAAACATGGCAATCTCATCAACGACACGATAGCCAAAATGGAGGTCATAGGGCTCAAGAACTTTATTCAGGTTAACCAGAGTGTTCCAGTAATCTTTTTCTTTGAGAGATTTAACTGCCTCATTGATTTCATCCTTAGCATATCCGAGGAATTTACCGTGCTTCGTAAAGTCCTCTTTAATTTTCCTTATCGTTTCTGGGTCAGGCAATCCGGATTTATCAGCGGGAGGATACTCTTCCAGCAAAACCTCGTGAAACTCGATTGTGAAAGCTCTATCAAGAACCTTTGGACTAAAGGTATAAGTCGTCTCATCAACGTTTACAGTTCCAATTATGTAAAGGTTGGGTGGGAGTTTGACTTCCTTAGGAGGATCGTCCAGCCCATCGATACTGTGGAGCCTTATGGATTCTCTCGTGAAACCTCTTTCATCTCTCCCACTTTCCAGAACACTCAGGAAGTCTGCGAAGTAGTACTCCACATGGGCGAGGTTCATTTCGTCCAGTATTATGAAGTATGGGGTGGCATTCTTTCCATTTTTTTCGAAGTCTTTCTTAGCTTTTAGGATAAATTCAAGGAATGTGGTTTTCTCGTACTGTTGGTTACTTTTTAAGGGGTTGTACCACCCAATGAGTGATTTTGAGTCTCGCCAGTCAGGGCGGACTGAGAGAAAGAGGTAGTTAATAATGCTACTGTAATCTTTTGGAGTCTTAACTCTAAGAAATCCTCCCGAACTCATGTCACTGCTCCTAACAGGTCGCTTCTTATCAACATCCTGAAATTGCGATATGTTTTCCCCACACTCCATGAGTTCTGTGACTTTAAAAAAATCTTGTGATCACCAATGTAATCATTCACCGTCTTGCCATCATACGCTCTTTCAACCCATTTCATACCTTCTTTCCAGTCATCAGGCAATTCTCTCTTGCCTTTAAGAATTCTGTCAACCACAAGAAGTCCAAATGGAACCTTTTGGTAGTAAGCGTCCTTTGAGTTGCTGCCATACACCCACAGGATAAATGGAAGGGGAGTTTTATCTGCTTTTCCAGGGAGATCCCACCCATAGATAGCGTATCCAAGTTCTCTGATCGTATTTTTGATTTCCCTGATTTCCATTTCTGCTTTCATTTTATCCCCTGACGCAACCATTAATTGAGGAATCCCCATTTTTAAAGCAACCATCAACTGAGGAGCCTCCGTCTTTAAAATTTCTGCAAATTCCAATGCAATCTTCGTTTTCCCAGAGCCCGTTATTCCTGAGAGGATGACAAATCCCTTTGTCTTCAAAGCGGTGTAGAACTGGGAAACGACTTCAGACGGAAACAGGTACCCCCTGGATTTAAAGAAGTCATTTAAAGTTATATCTACATGCCTTTGAGTCAACGTTAGTCGTTCAATTTTGTCCGCAATTTCAGGCTTGGCCCTGATAAAATATTTGTGAGGAGGATTAAATCCAACCTTATCTTTCGGGACTGGTTGTTTGAACTCGTTATAATCGTAAAGCTCAACTAAGTAGAAGGTATCATAATTTCTCCAGTCCTTGAAGAATTCTTCCCAATTTTCGTCGATCTCCTTCATTATTCTGGCAAGTTCATCTTTGTCAATTTCCTTGGCTTGCCCTTTAGCTTTGGACTTTCCAACAAATTTACCCCTATACTCCATTGGTCCTTTGGAGGTTACATAATGGTAAACAACGTCATCTTTTTGAATTTCTTCAAGCAACTCCCATTGTGGTGCTTTTGGAGCCCAGAGGAATTTACCTATGTAATCTTTTGATGGAGGGCCTCCTATTTCTATCCAGTAATTTTGTGTTTTTTCATATTTGCTTTTCTGCTGGTATTTACTTAGATAAAATGCAGCCTCCAGCATGTTTTCGATTCCAAACTCTCGTGCAGCTTTTTTGATAGCCTCTGAAAGCTCAGGGTATACCTCGTAGAAATTCTCTAACGGTATTGTAGGAGTCTTGTTCGGTGTCCTTACAACGAGATGATCAATACCAAGCAGAGCTGCATTATGTTTGTTTATAACACCCTTTTCGTAGTCCCACCAAAGAGGGGTAAACCACTCTGGATGAATTATTGATGCCCAAGCCGAAAGTGATATGGTTTTTAGACCTTTAATGGTATTTTTATATTGTTCAAATATGCTCCAAGCCTCATTTTCCGTTTTTGCGTCTTTGATTTTTTAAGAAATTCTCTGAATTTTTCAACATTCTCGTCATCTAAGGCTTTATTTGCTCCTTTTACACCAAATATATACCAGAAC
>WAJY01000269.1 GCA_015523645.1 Geoglobus sp.
GAGTATCGTTGTTATGCTCTGCTTTCTCACCTCAAGACTCACTCCCCACAGAACCTGCATTTCCCCATAACCAGTTTCAAGATCCCTTACATTTAGCAATCACACCACCCTTTTGCCAAGATAAATCTCCACAACCCTTGGATCATTTAGCACATCAAGCGTTTTGCCCTCAACCAGTTTTTTACCCTGATGCATCACCACAACTCTTTCTGCAAATCTTGTTATTGCATGCATCAAATGCTCGACCATTGAAACAACCGCTATTCTCTCCTCGTCCTTAACCCTTCTTATAACTTCAATAATTCTGTCAACATCGGCAGGATTCATACCAGCCATAACCTCATCTAGCAAAAGCAATTTTGGCTTCATTGCCAATGCCCTTGCAAGTTCCATGAATCTCTTTTCAAGAGGTGTTAAAAGCTTAGCCTCCTTTTCTGCCAGCTTTTCAATTCCAACAATTGAAAGATAGTGGTCTGCGATATCCAAAGCTGATTCAACATCAAGCTTTGCCCTTCCAAACATTGCTCCAATTGCCACGTTCTCCCTCACGCTCGCAGAACCAAATGGCCTTGGAATCTGAAAAGTTCTGGCAAGTCCAAGAGGGGTTCTTTCATGGGCAGGAAGAAATGTTATGTCTTTTCCATCAAAAATTATCCTTCCATTATCAGGAAAGTAAACACCACTTATGAGATTGTAGAGAGTAGTTTTGCCACTTCCATTGGGTCCAACTATTCCAATGGCATCTCCCTCATCAATTTCTAAGCTAACGTTATCAACTGCAACAATTCCTCCAAACCTCTTTGTAACTCTATGCAATTCTAGTAGTGGCAATTTCATCACCTCAGATAGTATGAGATCCTGGATTTTTTCCCTTTCTTCTTTATAAAGCCAACAATACCTTCAGGAAAGGCTATTATGGTTAATATGAGCATCGGAGCTAGAATTAGAAGCTGTATTCCAGGAAAGACAACAGAGAGGTAGTACTTTAAAACGCCATAAATCAGTCCTCCAACAACTGGTCCTAGCAAGGTGCCTGCTCCTCCAAGCATTACAATGACAATTGCCTCAACTGTATAATGGATGTTGAACACATCCTCTGGAAACACATAGGTAAGCTTTAGAGTCCATGCAACTGCTCCAATCAATCCTGCAAAGCTCGCGCTTGTTATAAATGCCATTATCTTGTATTTTGTTACATTTATACCCATCACTCTTGCTGCATCCTCATCTTCCCTCAATGCGAGAAGAGCATAGCCCATCTTTCTGTTCAGAATCCAGATTGTCGTCATAGCTGCAAGAATTGCTATTGCTATGATTAGAATGTCTGAAAAAAAGGTTGACAAAAGGTTTGCAGTTTCCCTTCCAAAAGTTCTTCTCATCAGTCCTGAGAGAACTATGCCTTCAGAGCCTCCCCAAAGTCTCACACCCTCTATCAGATACCTAAAGCCCTCATTCACACCTATTGTTGCTATTGCAAAATAGGCTCCCCTAAGCCTTAGAGCAACAGCTCCAACAGCAAGAGAGAGCAGAATAGACATAACTACAGCTAGCAAAATCCCCAAGAGTATTGAGATCAAGCCAAGAGAGGAGAAGTACTTGATGGCGATCGCCATTCCGTATGCACCAAGCCCCAAAAATGCAACGTATCCAAAGTCAACATAGCCTGTTAAGCCCATGAATATGTTGAAGGCTTGTCCTAAAGCAACGTAAAACATAAAAAATGCTACCGGTTGCCACATGCCTGGAACAGCTACAGCAATAAGAATCAAGAGCGCATATATCAGGAAAAGGGGAAGCAAGGGTTTGTAGCTTCTTATCTTCATTCTATTCTCCACCTCCAAGCAAGCCTGTGGGTTTTACTAGCAGTATTATCAAGAGGAAGGCAAATGCAACAAACCTTGTTAGGGCAAAGGGCTCAACCCCTGGAATAAGACCTAGTATTGCATACGATCCATTCTCAAAAAGCCCAAAGAGAAAGCCGGCGATGAAAGCACCCCACGGGGAATCCAAGCCACCAAGAACAGATATCACAAAGGCTTTTAGGGTGTAATCTCCACCCATATAAACGTTTATTCCAACCGGAACAAAAAGTGTTACGAGAACTCCGCTCAAAACCGTTAAGCCAATCCCGATGGAAAAGCTTAGAGCAAAAATCCTATTAACATTTATTCCACAAACAACTGCCCCTTCTCTATCCTGAACAACCGCTCTGATAGCATTGCCCAGCTTTGTTTTTGTAAACCAGAGATAGAGAAGAGCAGCTACTAAAACCGAGCAAAAAAAAGCCAGAATTTTTGAGTATGAGACAGTGATTGGTCCGAGATACAGCGTTCCAATATCCCAGCTAAAACCAACATAGTCTGCTCCCCACACAAGCTTTGCCAGCTCCTCTATGAATATGCCTATTCCAAATGTAGCCAAAAGTGTTGAAAGTTCAGGTGCATCAACCAGTCTCCTAATAACAGCCTGAAATGCGATAAATCCGATTGCAAGACCGAAAACTAATGCTATGGGTATAACAGCAACTGGAGGAAGGGAATAGAGTGTAAACATCCAGAAGGCTGTGAAGGCTCCAATCATGATAAAAGCTCCATGCCCAACATTAACAATTCTCAAAACACCAAAGATTAGGCTTAAGCCCATGGTTGCAACACCATAGATGCTGCCAAGCAAAGCACCGTAAAAGAGATTTGAAATCAGATTCTCAGCAAAAACCAAACAAATCACCTCAAAAAATAAAAAGATTAAGGTTTGGCAAGCTTACCTTGCTCCTTCTCCTCCCAAGTTGGAATTGGATAGTATGGCTCTGAATTCGCAGCTTCTGGAGGCCAGATTATCTTCTTCTCTCCTCCCTGCCACTGTATTATCACCATGTCATGCCCGATCTGCTTTCCTGTGTCTGGGTCTATCTTCCACATTCCAAAGAACGTCATGAACTCAACATTGTTCATAACTTCCCTAACATCTTCTGGCTTTATGCTTTTAGCCTTCTCGATAGCATATGCATAGGAAAGAACCGCTGCAGCAGCTTCAGCTGCATGATAGCTCGGCAGCTCATCGCTTTTTGATACTTCCTTGAACATCTGAAGGAATTCCTCCTGAGTTGGACCAAAGTAATCAACACCAAGCTTTTTTGCCGCATCAGGGCTGTAAGAGACTCCAGTCTCCCATTGTGCTGGAGCAGAGATACCTTCTGCTTTCGTTCCCAAGGCATCATAGAACTTTGGAAGTGCAGGGGCAACAAGTATTGATATCGCCTTCACGTTTATCTTGAGCTCTGCAAGCTGGCTTGCAAGAAGTTGCCCGTCTGCAAAATGCCCTCCTCCTATGATTATGTCAGGATTTGATGCCTTAAGCTCGTTGAGCAGTGGTGAAAGATCCTGGACTCCTTTTGGATAAGTTTTATCAAACACGATCTCAAATCCGTTTTTCTCTGCATATTCCCTTGCTGCCTTGAAAACGGATCTCGAAAATTCTGTGTCCTCATAAACCATTGCAACCTTCTTTGCATTTGGATCGATGTTCTTTATCATCTCAAGAAATCCTGTCTGATACTTGCTTGCAGGACTTAGGGTTTGAACAACATAATAATAGCCCTGCTCGAATATGTAATCACTTGCACCACCATGACTGTTCATCAAAACACCATATTTCTCGGCTATAGGTGCAGCAGCTAGAGTCAAGCCCGAGCTGTATGGAGCAAGCATGAATTTCACACCATCTTGCACTGCAAGCTTTTCGACAAGACTTTTGACGACCTCCTTGTTCGACTGATCGTCATAATACTTTATCTCAACCTTGTATATCTTGTCTCCCACCTTTATGCCTCCATGCTTCTCATTTATCCATTTCTTTGCTACCTGCATTCCCCAGAGCGCCATCTGTCCCTCTTTGGAAAACTTGCCAGTCAGGCTGATTGTTGCTCCAATGTAGAGTGTCTCCACCTTTGGCTTCTCTGGAGTTGGTGTCTTTGCGACTGTCGCTGTTGGTGTTGGCTTTGGCTTTTCCTGCTGTGCGCATCAAGCCATCAGCAGGGAGAATACAAGCAATCCCAGAACGAACACCTTTAATGCCTTCACTGCCATCACCTTGGAAG
>WAJY01000270.1 GCA_015523645.1 Geoglobus sp.
AATCATTTCATTCCACCTCCTTTACAACTTATGGTGGTAACAAAATATAGATAAAGTTTATGGTACAAGATTTACCCAGTACTCAACAAATACAATTGTTGAAAGCACAAATCCAAGAACAACGTTTATACCAACACCAGCTGTAAAAGCTGAGAATGGTCTTATGCCTGAAGCTACCAGCTCTCTGAATCTTGTTGTCAGACCGATACTAAAGAACGTAAATATAAAAGTCCAAGACCTCAAAGTTTTAATTGGGATTATTACAAGTGGTTTAAGAGTACTGTTGTATTCAGCAAGTGTGTAACCTGAAGAAATTAATGTAATTACTGCTGATGCAATGAGGAACCCAACAACAAACTTTGGAAATCTGTACCAGATCTCCACTGGGCTTGGTTTTTCCTCTTTGACTTCCCATCTTGTTACAGCGATAATAGCCATTATAAATGCCCACAGACCTATCCAGATATCTCTTCCAAGAACCTTCATTAGGGTAAATGCCCATATAGCCTCGTCTTCACCAAATCCAAACCTTGTTTCATACATGCTACCATACTGCGTTGCTGCCGCAAATCCAGCTGCATCTGCAAATTCGGATGTACCAATCCAAGCTCCAGCAACTCCAGGTTGTAGATTGAGTATTCCGGCAACAAATGGTAGAACAAATATGAAGACCATTGCCCAGATTATCACAACTGTTATTGCCATCGAAACATGTTCTTTCTTTGCTTTAACTGCTGCAGCCATTGCAATTGCTGCAGACACACCACAAACCGATCCTCCAGCTCCAAGACATGCTGCGAACCTCCTATCAAGGTTAAATATCTTCGTTGATGCAAAAAATATTATCAAAAATGTGGTAACCGCGACAACTGTTGCTTGGACGAAGGCTACAGGACCTGCATAGGCTATAAGCGAGAAAGGAAGTGTTGCTCCAAGCAGAACTATTCCCGTTTTTATGTAATACTCGACTCTAAATCCGGAATCCATCCATTTTGGCAATGCAACAAAATTCCCTATCAGCAGACCTATAATGAGCGAAACTAAAGGGGCTTCCAAGTTCAGGGATGTCATCGCTTTCCACCTACTAAGAATTGCTATCAGCACAGACATTACATAGACGAAAGTGAATGAAGGGTAAAACTCCCTTGGTTTGAAGCCAATAAGATGGCTACTGACTGTAAATATTGCAGACCACATCACATACTGCAAAATATACCACTGCCAGTTATCCGAGAAGTGTGACACTATTATCCTAAAATCATCCCACTTTGGTGGAAAAACAGCAATGGGCTTCAGCGTTCCACCCATATTAAAGGCAATTATAGCAACTGCAATTATACCCATCCCAAGCCAGACCGCCCACCAGTCCTCCTTTTTCCAGAGACTTTCGTAACTCATATCAAAACACCTCTGATATTTTGTTACCACTAATGGTGGTTAACCAAATATATTTATATTTTTTGGTTCAGAAAATTGATGTGGAGCCAGCAAAAATTTTAGAAGAGTTAGGAATGAGCAGGTATCAGGCAAAAGCCCTTCTCGCTTTGATGAAGCATGGAGAAGCAAAAGCATCGGATGTGAGTGAGCTAAGCGGTGTGCCAAGAGCCAAGATATATGCAGTTCTCGATCAGCTTGCAGATCTGGGATATGTCGACAAGATCCCTGGAAGACCTGTCAGGTTCAGAGCAAAGAAACCGGCAGAGATTCTCGAGAGGCTCAAGTACAATACACTGAGTGAGTACAGCAGAAGACTCAGCATGCTCGAGCAAGTTGAGAAAGACCTTACTGAAAGTTTGATGAGGATGTATTCGCCAGCTGAGGTGAGAAGCAGGGAGCTCATAAGAGTTGTGAGCGTTGGTGAGCCATCTGAGAGGGAAACAAAGATTCTTTACAGCGAATCAAAGCGTGAGATAAATATAATATCTAAAAGCTTCGAGTATTATCCGAAAGTAAGAGATGATCTCGTTGAAGCAACCAAGAGAGGTGTTAAGGTAAAGGTTCTGCTTCTTGGAAGAGAATTTCTTGAAGAGCGGAGCGAAGCTATTCAGAAAGAGATAATGAGGCTGATAAGATCAGATATAGATGATGTTGAGATAAGAATCAGCAAAACCATTCTGCCGTTGAGGGGGAGCATAATTGATCCAAGCTATGATTATAGGACTGGAAAGGCAATATTTGTCGTTGAGGATCCTGAAACCCCGCTCTATCTTAGAGATGCTGCTGTCACAGAGAATCCCAGTCTTGTTGCGGGGATGAAGAAGTACTTTGATCTTATATGGGAATATGAATCGACAGAGACATAGGGGAATAAAGGATTATCATTATGCGTTTTTATTGACACTAAAAACCGATGATGCTCCTCTTTTTCTCAATAAAAAATGTATTCGAACTCGTGTTCTCTTATGAATTCTTTTAGCCCCTATCAAGAGTGGCAAACTTCAGATTGTTCTGCAGGGCAGTTGAATAAATTATGCAGTCGATGATGTCTCTATGCCCCATCTCATAC
>WAJY01000271.1 GCA_015523645.1 Geoglobus sp.
CCGTATGCAATCACCGGCAATGCGATAACGTACCATATACCAGCCCAGAGCGGTGGGAGAAACCCTTCCATTATGTGCATCAAACCACCTCATTTGATTTTGAGTAAAGTGAACTTGATAATCGTATAAAAATTTTATCGTCAACCACACTTTCGAAACATTTTTATACGATTATTTTTACTTAAGATCAAATTTACTTGATCAGGGTGATGGATGTGGAAGTAGTGCTTATCTCTGCTTTGACAATTGGTGTTGTTCACTCATTTGCCCCCGATCATTACGTTCCATTTGTGGCAATCGGCAAGTCAAGAAAATGGAGCAATGGAAAAATTCTGCTCTTTTCATTGACTGGTGGGATGGTTCATGTTCTAAGTTCAGTAACGATCGGCTTTCTCATTCTGCTTGGTCTCGATGTATTTGGATTTGCCAGCTTTTTTGAGAGCTTTTCATCCTATGCCCTGATCCTCATAGGTCTTCTCTATGCGTTTGCCTCACTAATTTACCACCACCATCATGTGAAAACATCCTCAGCAATGCTCCTTATTGTTTTGAGCCTTGCACCATGCATTCCTTTAATTCCACTGATGCTTGTTCCAGAGGCAAATGCCTCTCTCGTCGCGTTAATCTACAGCGTTTCCACCATAGCAACAATCCTCACCCTCACTTACCTTACATCAAAAGCCTTGAAGCCTCCGAGGATTTTCCATGGGAAGGAGGAATTCTTCACAGGAATGGTTATAGCTTTTACAGGGATAATTACGCACATTTTTGGCCTAAAAAACAAAAATCAAATCTCAAAACTGGGGAAGGAATTTATAGGATCTTGCGAAATAACAATCCATGGATATTGTAATTAGGGAACCTGTAAAGCTGAACATTGAGAGTGAAATTTTTAGAGAGATCGCTGATATCGATGAAATTCCGGTTTTCAAACCGTATATGGCTGATATTTTTTATAAAAGCAAGATCATAGCTGATATAAAATCTCCGATTGATCAATCAAAAATTGCCGGATTTTTTAAACCGGATAAAGAATCAGTAAAACTTGCCATTGAAAATATCCACTCCAAAGGAAAGACTCAGGTGAGAAATCTCCCGGGAGAGAAGAGAATAGAGATTATACAAAAAATTGCAGATCTGATGGAAGTTTTTGCTGATGATTTTGTTGACGTTCTTGTAAAAAATACAGGGAAGACATACAGCTCTGCAAGAGGGGAAGTTGAGGGCAGTATAGACAGATTGAGGAGAGCACATCTCGATCTCAAAAGAATGCAGGGGGACTTTGTTCCGGGGGACTGGGATGAACACACTCTTGAAAGTGAGGCAATAATAAAGCGAGAGCCATATGGAGTTGTGCTTGCGATAGTTCCCTTCAACTACCCGCTCTTTGACGTGGTAAATAAATTTGTTTACAGTTTTCTTTCGGGAAATGCTGTGATTGTAAAACCTGCATCAGCAAATCCAATAGCATCATTTTGTTTTTCATTTATTGCACTGAAAGCAGGTGTTCCAGAAAACGCTCTTGCTATAATTCCGCTTTCAGGAAAGGAAAGTGGTGTTCTTGTTGAAGACTCAAGAATAAATGTGATAAGCTTTACAGGAAGTTCCAAGACAGGCAAGGAGGTAATAAAAAAGGCTGGAATAAAACAGCTTGTAATGGAGCTCGGAGGTGGAGATCCGGCATTTGTTTTGGAGGATGCAGATATCGAAATATCTGCCAGCAAAATTGCAACAGGCATCACAAGCTTTAGCGGGCAGAGATGTGATGCAATAAAAATCGTTCTTGTTGAAAACAGCATATATGATCATGTGAAAGAGAGAATCATCAATGAGCTGTCTAAAATAAAAGTTGGTGACCCGAGAGAAAATACTGATATAGGTCCTTTAATTGATGAAAGAACTGCGATATTGTTTGAAAAAGCTGTTGAAGATGCTTTAAACAAAGGCGGGAAGATTCTGGTTGGAGGCAGTAGATGGAGAAATTACGTTGAGCCAACACTAGTTGAGATTGATGATATGGAAACAATGAAAACTACAATGATGTTTCAGGAGGAAATTTTTGCTCCTATTGCTTTGATTGTCGCCTTTGGCAATCTCGATTATGCAATAAAAACTGTAAATGAAAGGAAATACGGACTTGATGCAGCGATATTCGGAAAGGACATAAACAAAATACGAAAGCTTGTGAGACTTCTGGACGTTGGAGCGATATACATCAATGAATATCCAAGGCATGGGATCGGTTACTATCCCTTCGGAGGAAGGAAAGAATCTGGCATAGGAAGAGAGGGGATAGGGTACAGCATAGAGTATGTTACAGCAATAAAAACAATCGTGTATAATTACAAAGGAAAGGGGATATGGGAGTACATGTAATTTCTTATTTGCAAGAGAAAATTAAAGATAGGCAGTGAATATTATTACTCTAAATTTCCTAATTTCCTATTATTAAGGGTTTTTCTGATGAAAAATTAATAATAACCCGCCATACATTGATGCATTAAAAGTATTAAAAAAAAGGAGAGGAGTGATTTTGTTTTAAATGTATCTAAGAGGTATTCATCTTAAAAGGACTTAATTGTCCATCCATCAAAAGAAAACCTATTTATCCAATCTCTTACAAGCTTTTTGAAAGGTGAGAAGATGTACGAGACCCATAATATTTCACTATTCAAAATGTTAAGCGATCCAACCAGAGTAAGAATACTTGCAACACTATTAGAGAGAAACATGTCTGTGCTAGAGATAGCTGAGAAGCTCAAACTAGAGCAACCTCTCGTTTCCTACCATCTCAAATATTTGAAGAGACATGGTATAGTTGATGTTAGGAGAGAAAATAAATTACATATTTATTCTGTTAAACCAGAGAAAAAGAGAGTTCTTAATCTTTTATTAAAAATGAGTGGTATTGATGATAAAGAAGATCTGCAAGAGATGTTACTTTCAGAGCTGAAAAACGAACTGTCAGTATACATAGGAGAAAGAATGGCGAAGATATACATTGAAGACATAAGAAAGAAGCTTAAAGAATCATGAAATGGACGGTTCTTACTGCTATTCTGGTATTTGTAATTACATCCTTCATTGTAACAAATGCAGATGTTTCGTTTGAAGGTAGCATTGAGAGGCAGATTGGAGAGCATTATGGAATGAATGAAATTTATGTTCATTATTACAGTGGGACATTTAATTTTATTATTTCTATTGCCTCAGCCTTCATAATAGTTACAGCCGAAAACAGAGCAGGGATAAAAGGCTGGATGTACATAGCTTCAGGAATTTTCTTAAACGGTCTTGTAGGGCTTGGAGAGGTCATAGAACATTTTTTCAAGCCATTCTGGCATGACTTCTTCCATTACACTCATATATACGCCGGACTCTTCGGTCTATTTTTACTTTATTTAGGTACTAAATCTGTCATTAACACGATTATCGGAAGAGAAGTTACGGAAAAGATTTCAATTATACTCTCAACAATTATTGTCCTCCTTTTATTAGCATTGATGACGTCTATAAAAACAACCCAGAACTGGGATCCGAGATTTGAAGTGCCCGTTATATCTTCTCTCCTCATTCCTACAATTCTTCTGACAATGCTTTTAGTCTATGACGCTGTCAAGATCTTTCAAGAATCCGGCTTTGTCATGATAACTCTTTCAGCATTCGCAGTGTTTACGATGTTTCTCAATTTAGTAATAATTCTAGGCAGGATCTCAGACATTGTTGGGAATGCATATCTTTACATTCTAACCCACGGAATTCAGGATATTCTGCATGTATCTTCTGCTACCACCGCCTTAATTTTCTCCGCCACACTAAGCATCACACTAAAAAAGTTGGAAAAAATCGATGAACTTATACTTTAACCTCCTTTAGCTCATCTAGCAAAACCTCAAGATTTCCAGCATCAATCTTTATGAATTCTTCTGTAAGCCTAGCAACGACAACGTAGAATTCTTCTTTCGCTTCGTTTTCAATTATCTTGCAGAAACCCGGAATCCATTGAAGGATGTGTTCTTTCAAAAACCTTTTTTCAAGTTCAAGATACCTCTTCCCCTCATTTATTTTTCCGTTCTTCCAACTCTCCATTTCTTTATAGCAAAGCATAGAGATGAACTTCAACTCAACACCAATGTAATCCTGGGGTCCTTCATTCTCATCAATTATTCCAAAGCCCGCCTCACTGTAAAATTTCATAACCGAGAGAGTAGTCTCACCCATAACCCTCCCTTCCCCTCGATAAACCGATTCATAAGGCGGAGGAGGACTGTAACCTTTTTTAATACCTCTGAATAGCCTAGTAAATTCTACAGCAAGCCTCTCTGAGAGATCCTGGATATCTCCTTCAATGCTCTCTCGAATGAGCTTTATCAGTTCTGACAACTTATCGCTTTTACTGCTGACCTCTGAAAGTTTGAGTCTCAGATCTCTGAGAAACCTAGCATCTGGTCTTATCAAATAAAGCGTACTAAGAAACCAGTAAGTTCTGCTCCTGAGCTCTGCAAGATTTTTCAAAAAATTTGTGTTTATTTTTCCTCTTTTGCAATAAAATGGATTATTCATATGCAGCCCCATACCATGGAGTTGCTATCCCACCTTTTTTATGACAACCAAGACAAACACCTCTATCAACAACTCCCGGAGCACCTCTACTTGGAACCTTATATTTTCTTTGATACAGGAAATCTTTGGCATAGCTACTGCCCACATGGCAGGTAGAGCAATCCAAACCCAAAACTTTGTTATGTATTCTATGGAATCTGCCGTTCAGACTCATGGTATAATCATTGCCTACATCAATCTCCCCATTCCTGATTTTCTCAGCAATGTCTCTAAGACTGGCGTATTTTTTAGATGTAACAGCAGGTGTCTCTATGTGAGCTGGTGTGAGGGTTGGTGATACTTTTTGTTTCGGTGGTTGCGGCTGAGCACATGCAGATAGGAGAATCACCGCCACAAAAATGACTGCCAAATATAAGTATCTCGACATCAGTAATCACCTCCTTCAAGTATGTAGTAGACCTGAGGTCTCGTTCCAGCCTCCTTCTTGAGCTGCGTTGCCTTCTTGCTGGCTATCAACTTTGAAACCTCGCTGTTCGGATCGTCAAGATCGCCAAAGTGCCTCGCTCTTACGGGGCAGACAGCATCGCATGCTGGTGTGTATTCCTGAACTTTCCCTATGAGATGTGTTTCTTCATTCTCTATCGCCTTTTCAATCCTGTGCCAGCAGAATGTACATTTCTCGGCTGTATTTGGTTTTTTCCTGTGAGTCCAGTGTCTGTTTTCTGCAGGAATTTCATCGTAGGGTGTTTTCTGTCCGTCAGGGAATATTGTTTTCAAATTCTCAACATACTGGGGAGCTCCGTACGGGCAAACGGCTATGCAGTAACGACAGCCTATGCACTTCTCGTAGTCGTATAAGACTACTCCATACTCATTCTTGCTTATTGCATGAACTCCTATTGCATCACACGCCTTCTTGCATGGAGGCTCTTCGCAGTGCATGCAGTTCATGGGGACAAATATCCTCCTCACATTCGGGAACTTTCCGATCTCATATTCAATAACGAAGTTCCATGGGTTTCCCTCTATGTAAAAGTTCTCGTTCATGCAGGCTGCAACACATGCTCTGCAGCCAATGCATCTAGTGGTGTCTATAACTCTGACGAGCTTCATCTCTCATCACCTCACGCTTTGTAAACCTTAACCTTGGTATCGTTGAAGCTGTTCATGCCCCCAACCATATCTGGATGGTACTCGAGTATTTTGTTCGGCCATGATCCTTTCCTTGCCCATTCTGGATATCCGGGACTCCAATGACCATAGTGGTATGCAATTCCAATGGTGTCCGGTCTTATACCTTCAGTCAGCCTTGCTATCCCTTCGAGCTTACCAATTCTGGATTCAACAACAACCTTATCCCCATCCCTTATCTTAAGGCTCATCGCTGTACTCTTATTTATCCAAACCTCATTCTCTGCAGAGTCGTGTGAAACCTGATTTAAAATTGGATTGACGTTACAGAATCCACTTTGAGTTCTGTAAATTCTCTTAAATGTTATCAAATAAAGCGGGTAACTCTCTGCCTTTCTATGTGGTGTGGGATACGCATGTTCTTTTTTCGGTATTGGGGATAGGTTTATTTCTACTATCCTCTCTACATCGACATCCTCATACCATTCTACAAAAACTTGTCTTATGTTGTCATGTTGTTTTGCAAGTTCCAGCACTTTATCCTTAGTATGGATGAGCTCTTCGCAATAAAGATGCATTTTAGGCTTACCAGGACCTTTAAATTTAGCCTCAGCACCTTCTAAATACCTCTCCTCCACACCAACTAACTTACCAGAGAAACCCTTTTTCATTCCCTCCTCCAAGGATTCCCCAGCTGCATTTCTCCAAAGAATGTCAAATGCTGATCTTGCATCATACTCCCTCCCTTTTTCAAATTTCGGATTTTTGAATTTGAATTTCTCATTGATCTTCTCGATAAAATCCTCGTAAAATCCTGCCCTTTTTGCAAGTTCAAACATTATCTCTAGGTTCTGATAAGGAATGTTATAAGTGTTCACTATTGGATAATGCAAGGTTACATGCCTTGAGTGAGGAGTCCATCTACCTCCCTTAAACCCGAAAGCCTCGAGATACGTTTTATCTGGAAAGACAACATCAGCATACCAAGCAGTTTCTGTCATGAGTATCTCTATTGCCACATTGAATGTTTTTGATAATGCTTCAAACTGTTTCTCTGTATCCGAGGTTGAGAACGGTCTGTTTGTTGCAAAAAACATCTGCATTTCTGGCTTGTATTCAAGACCATATTTATCCGGATCGAGCAGTGTTAACATCGCCTGTTGTGAAACATCATGTGTTGCATGGGGTAGGAACACGCTCTTTTTAAGATCTACTCTGCTTGGTGGATATTCACATTTTGAAGGCTCCATGTATGATGCTTTTCCTGGATGATGAAGCAAGTAGCCGCCAACCGCATCTATCGCACCAACAAGCATCATCACAATTAGCCTTGCCCTGTTGTTCTGAACTCCATATTCCTTTGCCGTAATTCCCCTGAAGGTGTGTATGCAAACCGGCCTGTACCTGAGTTCTTTCCCTTCGATTACTATGGTTGATCCTATTCTTGCGTTCTCCCCAAACTCAACTGCAATCTTTCTGATCTGCTCAGCCGGAACACCGCATTCTTCAGCCACGCTTTCCGGAGTAATGTCCTTTACGTAATCTACCAGAACCTGAAATGCAGTTCTATAGGTTTTTCCGTCAATTTGGTATCTTCCTTCAAGAGCTGGCTTTACTCCGTCAGCAAATGGCTTTGCAGAGTTAGTTGCAGTATCCCATACAAGTTCATTGCCATTCTCATCCCTCAGAAACTTGCCATCCTCTCCTACAAGGAACGGAGCGTTCGTGTAGTTTATCAGAAATTCTCTGTCCACGTAGCCCTTTTCAATCAGCACGTTTGCCATTGCCAGCAGGAAAAGAACGTCCTTTCCGGGTTTGATTGGTACCCACTCGTCAGCTTTTGCAGCAAGGTTGCTCAGTCTCGGCTCCACAACAACGAGCTTCATCCCCCTTTCTTTTGCCTCAATTGTAGCATGATCGAGCCATCTTGCCCACTGCTCAGCTTCAAAGTAATTTCCACCCATGTTTATCAGATAGTTGCAGTATTCAAGGTCAGGCAAAGGCTCATGCCCTCCCCAGGTTATTTCATCTGCAACATGCTTTGCAGCCTCACAGACAGTTGTTCTATGAATCATGTTTGGAGTGCCAAATGCAGCTGTAAAAGCTTTCATCCACCTATCATCTATCAAATACTTTCCATGCCCATGATGCCACACTAACTTTCTGGGATCTTCTTGCCTTATCTTTTTAAGTCTTTCAGCAACTATGTTAAATGCCTCCTCCCAGCTTATCTCCACCCATCTTGGATCTTCATTTGGTCCTTTCTTCGGATTGGTTCTCTTCAAAGGTTTCTTGAGTCTGTATGGATTGTAGGTATTCCATATACCAGAAATTCCTTTGCAACAATTACCCCAGTTAAAATAGGGTGCTCTGTTCTCGTCGGGATATATCGCCCTTATAACTCCATTCTGCACCTTCACCTTGATACCACAGAAGTTTACGCACATCTTGCAGGTAGATTTGTAGTACTTTACATCACCCTCTTTGAATGGTTTTGATTGTTCAGAGGCTCTTGCAATTTCTGAAAGATCACTGAATGCAGAAAGGGCAACCAAAGCGCCCAAACCCTTCAGAAAATCTCTTCTCGTAACCTCCACATTCATCCCCCCAGAGTATATCAATAATTGTTTATATCAACGGAGGTTTATAAGTTTTTTCAATTTTACTATTTACTATCAATTTAAATAATCAATAATTAACAAAACAATAAAGCTAATTTTTGCAAAATTGAGAATTGTCTCACTCTTATCTTTTTTCAGAAAATTTAAATATTTAAGAAAATTAGCACCACTATGAAAAGCTGTAAAGCAACAAGAATTGAAGCCGTTTTGACAGTTGATAGCAAGGGTCAGATTCTCCTCCCCAAAGAGCTAAGAGAGAAGGCTGGAATAAAATCTGGAGACAGGCTGGTGGCAATAGCCGGATGTGACGAGAAAGGAGAAGTCTGCTGTCTGATTCTTGTGAAAGGCGAAGTTGTTGATGAAGGAATGAAGAGTGTTGTCTCTCCACTACTGAGGGGAATTGTTGCGTGAGGTTGATTTGTTATGGAGTATGAGACAAGAGAGTTAACTATAATTGAAAAGTACCTGACCTTGTGGATCTTTCTTGCGATCGTGATTGGTGTTGGTCTGGGCTACACATATCCAAACGTTTCAGTTATAATAGGCTCGATGAGTGTTGGTACAACATCGATACCAATAGCAATAGGACTTATTTTGATGATGTACCCACCGCTTGCAAAGGTAAAATATGAGGAAATGGGAAAGGTTTTCGCAAATTTAAAGCTTCTTGCCTTTTCTTTAACTCAGAACTGGATTGTTGGACCTTTAGTAATGTTCCTGCTTGCAATAGCACTGCTTAGAGATATGCCGGAGTTCATGATGGGAGTAATCCTTGTGGGACTTGCGAGATGCATAGCTATGGTGATAGTCTGGAATGAGCTTGCTGAAGGAGATAGGGAGCTTGCAGTTGGACTTGTCGCATTCAATGCAGTGTTCCAGATTCTCTTCTATGCTGTTTATATCTACATCTTCATTACCATAGCCTTGAACAGGCTCGGTTTGGTCGGGAATGTTCAGGCGAACGTGAGTATTGCTGAGGCTGCAAAGACTGTTTTCATATACCTCGGCATCCCCTTCATTGGTGGAGTTGTGACAAGGTACGGAAGCTTTAGGCTAAAGGGAAGGGAATGGTTTGAGGAGGTTCTTGCACCGAAAATCAGTCTTTTAACTCCTGCAGCCCTTCTTTTCACCATAGTTGTTATGTTCTCATTAAAGGGAGAGTACATCGTTGAACTACCATTTCAGGTTGTCAGAGTGGCAGTACCCCTTACTCTCTACTTCCTCATAATGTGGTTCGCAACATTTTTCATTGCCTATAAGCTTGGAGTGAATTATCCAAGAACAACTGCGGTTTCCTTCACGGCAGCAAGCAATGACTTTGAGCTTGCGATTGCCGTTGCAGTGGCAATATGGGGAATAAACAGCAATCAGGCATTTGCAACAGTTATTGGTCCACTTATAGAGGTTCCAGTTCTGATAAGCCTTGTAAATGTGGCTCTGAAGTTCAGGGAAAGGTATTATGGTCTTACAGTTTAATTTTCAATTTTTCATTCCGCACAGCAACTAAGCTTTGTAACATCCTTGTAAAACATTTGAGCTACCATTTTAATTGCCTCGCTCATCGTTGGGTAAACATGAACCATATCTATGATGTCATCAACGGTCATCCTGTGCTTAACGGCTAAGGCTGCCTCATGTATCACATCAGCAGCTCTGTCGCCGAGCATATGCACGCCAAGAATTCTCTTTGTTTTTGCCTCAGCAACCATCTTTATCGCTCCTCTCGTCTCCCCTGTGGTTTTTGCCTTCGGGACATCTTTCATGAACAGTATTCTGCACTCACAGACAAATCCAGCTCTTTCAGCCTCATCCTCAGTCATACCAACCGATCCAATTTCAGGATGGGTGAATATTCCTCTTGGGATAGCGTTGTAGTCTACAGTTCTGTGCTTCCCAGCTATTGCGTTTTCTGCAGCAACTATTCCTTCTTTTGCAGCAACAGGTGTTGCCATGGGTTCTCCTATCACATCTCCAGCAGCCCATACATTTTCTGAAGCCCTCAACTCTTCCTCGACAATTATGAAACCCTTTTCATCTGTTTTGACTCCGATATTTTCAAGACCAAGGTTTTCTGTGTTTGCCACTCTTCCTGTTGCAA
>WAJY01000272.1 GCA_015523645.1 Geoglobus sp.
AGTATGTGTATGCTCAACATGGAATCGTTTTGGACATTCAGATTAATACAAGTGCAACAGAGATCAGGAGAGTTTACGTTGTAAACACAACCAGAGGAGGCATTGTTTACATGAAAAGCCATGAATTTCCTGAGCATTCACTGATAATTCCGATAGATGACAACCAGTGGTTTCTGAGCGATTCAGATAGCTCGAATGATTGGCTTTCAGCAAGAATATTCGGACTTGTTTACAGAACTCTAAATGACAGGGATGAGAATGTAACAAGGCTTGACAACTATCTCATTCCGGTTTACAGAATTCTGGAAGACCCAAGAGGTCCTACTAGAGACAATATAAATGATCCCTATGGGATACCCTATTCTATTTCTCTAAGAGCAAAAAAGGTTGTAGATGGAAAAAATGGAACGATAATTACCCCCTCAACATCAGAGCTTTTGAGTTTAAAGGGTGGGCCGTACATAATCAGCGCTGAAGATTTGAATCCAAATACTCGCAATCTTATCCTGCAAGAAGCTGCAAACTTCAGCATTGATGTCTATGAGCTTGATGAGAGATTTGAATACAACTGGACGGTTTACATTCTAGGTGCACCTGTTTTGGCGATATACCCAGAGGAGCAGGCAAACATTGACATAATAATTGATTATTTTCATCAGGCTGGCTTGAGCGATAGCGAATTCATATTGCTTAATACAACAGAGATTGAATGGGGATTGCTTAACAATGTTGACATTCTTTTCACCCCTCATACAGACATAAGCGACGCTTATGATCCAGCCAAAAATCTTACAGATACTGCAGCCTGGAAAATACTTAACTGGGTTCAGAATGGGGGAGTTTATCATGTTGAATGCTACGGTGTGGAGACGGTTGATAGCACAATAGAACTGGCAGATGGGAATTTGCATCCTTGGTATGGCTTTATTGGAATTGACCCAGATCCACAAAAATATGGAAAAAACTATGATTCTGAGATTCTTGACACGATATTCAGCAGTAATGCGACACTCTTCCTCTCTCAAACCTATACGACAAACGGTCTTCTCAACAAGAGAGGTGGTCACACTCCATCCTTCTACTTCTTAGCAGAGCATAATCCCAATTCAATTCCAATGGCAAATACAACAACCGGAGATGCCATGGTTCTAACCTATGCTCCTTTTGGTGAGGGGCATGTTATATACATGGGAGGTCACAGGCAGGATGTTGACGACTCCCAAAATCCCACACCATCAAGACTCCACATAGTTTTCAACGCATTCATGCTTGCAAAGGCTGAAAAGATCGTTCCTGTTTATGAGGCACATGTTGAGGGTGTTATTCGCTATTTAGATGGGAACTCGGAGTTTATGAAAAGAATAAACCTGACAATTAGGAGTAACGAAACTGCACCAATTTTCAACTTCACAGGGCAATACAACTTCCCCGGAAGCTCACAACAAATTGAACTAAGCTTTATACAGCCTCAAAATGACTATACTCTAACGGGGGAGTATCTAGTAAAAGTTTCCTCGAATGCTAGCAGAGTTGAGCTGTACATATCAAACACATACCTAGGGAACATGACATACAATTCAACCTCATCGCTTTTTGAGTATCTGCTAAACACAACCCTCTTCTCTCCCGGACAGTATGTGCTCGAGGCTATAGGATACAGAAATGGCAATTCGGCTATGGCGAGTGTAAGTGTTTACATAAAGAGGAACAATTCAAGCGGAACCACAGGTGGAACCGGAGCAAACTGGGAAGGAGAGCTGAAGATAAAGGTTAAAGAGCATGGAAACAAGGTTGAGATAAAGTTTAGGGTTTGGGAGGATAAGAACAGCAACATACCTCTGGATAATGCAAATGTGGAGATTGTGATAAGAGATACAGATGGAAATGTGGTTTACAGCGGAATTTCTGGATACACAGACAATGATGGAAAGTATGAGGGTGAGCTTAGAAAATCTGATGGAAATGCTGAATGGCATATAAAGAAAGGAGTAGATACTAGTTCTCTGAATCCAACCACTTGGGAATTTCAGGAGCATAGAACCTACACAGTTGAGGTGACGGTAAGTTATGGTGGGGAAATGCAGTATTTCACAAAGGATTTCGAGTATAGGAGATGACAATAAGGCTGTTAGCGAAACCGTTGAAATCCTCTTTCTTATCTCAATGACGTCGATAGTTCTCGGAGTTGTTCTTCTCAACTTTTACAGTCTGATAAGCAATGTTGAGGAAGAGAGCAAGTACGCATCACTTCAGAACATAGCAGGAAAGATCATTAATGACATTCACTCCATACAGTCCCTCACAATATATCCCGGAGAGCTTGAGATAAAAAAGAAGCTAGAAATTCCAGAATTTGTTGCTGGAAGTCAGTATACAATAAAGATCTCAGGAAATTGGCTTATAGTAAAGCAGAAAAGCATAGAGGTCAAGCTCCCGATTTCAGCAAAGATAAACCTGAAAAACAGCACAGCAACCAGCATAAACGCCTATCTTTTTTACAATGTAACCACCAACACACTGGAGGTGAAAAATGAATAAAAATGCAGTTACAATCCAAGTTGGAATGATTCTCATCCTCTTTGTCATCTCTCTCTCAATGGGATTGATATTCACAAACTATAGAGTGTTAACAGAGTCGATGGTGGCAACAAACCATGAAATTGAATTGAAAAATTCCATAATTCTTTTGCATGCAAATTTGGAAAAGGTTGCATTTGGAGACTTTTCCGCAAGAGTAACAGAGCTTAAAACCTACACCGGCTATATTAGCATAGTAAACAACTCATACATGTTAATTGGCAACACCACATTTTATCTGGGTGAAATTGTTTATGCAGATGATGAGAAAAACTTCAAGCTTGTCATAGAGAATGATGCGATATTTGCAATTTATGGGAATGGCTCTATAATTGTTGCCAATCCAAGAATGATGACTGCTGGGAGCAAAAAATTTATACATGCAATTCAGTTCGTAGGGCAGGGATCCACATCAGGAAGAGGGGTTTTAAGAATTAGAGCAGAGAACAACGGTGGTGGTGTTTTCACAACCTCCAAAAACATCACTCTGCATTCAGATTATGCAGGATTGTGGAAGGAGATATTGGAAAACAATGGATTTAACACAACGTTAATAGGAGATAAAGACCTCTTGATCCATAATCCTGGGGAGATAACTGTGAAGTCAGTTATAATCAGCTTAAGTTTACTGAGGTGAAATTTATGGAGAAAAAAGCCGTTTCAGAGGTTTTAGGATACATACTTGCTTTTGGAATAATAACGATCATGTCCATGTTCATATTCTACTCCGTATACCCTCAGGCTGTTTCTCTTTTCCAGGAATCGAGAATCAAGATAGTTGAGACCCAGATGAGCATAGTTGACTATTCAACAAGCCTTTGCGCGCTTGGTGATACACCAACACAGCTTGTAAAGTTCAATTTAAATGGTGCAAGCCTTAAAATCGAGAGTGGAGGGAACTGGCTTGAAATTTATCCTGTGGTGAATGGAAGCAAGTATAGCAAGGCAATATACAATGGAAGCATAGGAAGGGTTGTTGCTAGCTATGACAGCATTTTAATCGGGTATGAAGGAGGAGGTGTGTGGGAGAAAAGAGGTGACGGAATCGTTATGATTACTCCTCCTGAGTTTCACTATAAAATAGATACCCTCACATTTCCTCTAATAAAGATAGTTGGAAATGGATCTGCTGGAGGTGAGGGGACAATCTACCTTCAAATTACAAAAAAAAGTACGACAGTCTATTATCCAAACACAACAATTGATTCCAACTTCACGAATCCTTTAACCAGTGATTACATAATCCTAAAGCTTCAGAGCGATTTTTATCTCGGATGGAAGGAGTACTTTGAAGAGAGAAGCGACG
This sequence comes from Geoglobus sp., assembly GCA_015523645.1. Lineage (GTDB taxonomy): Archaea > Halobacteriota > Archaeoglobi > Archaeoglobales > Archaeoglobaceae > Geoglobus. The sequence goes on from WAJY01000272.1 coordinate 3,884, forward strand.
CTAAAGTCATGGCTATTTATCCAAGCAACAACACCATTGTTGTGAAGATGACAACCAGAACTCCGCCCATTTTCAGGGCATATGAAATTCCAATTGTATTGAGGCAGCTTAACTACACGAATGAGACACCAATACAGATATTCGAAATAAATTTTGCCGGGTTGCATCCAAATTTTGATCTAATATGGAGGACATATACAGATCCTGAGCTTTTTATTCTGTTTAAAAAGGCGAAAAGTCCGAGCAACAACAGTTTTAGAATAGGAGTGGTCTACTATGACTACAATACAAGCAGTTATGAGTCTTGGGTAAGCGAAAGCTTTGAGTGGAATGTAAGTTCAGATTCTTATCTTCTTGATCTGCTAACAGAAGAAAAGAACATGACATATGAGAAGCCATCTATATTTGTCTCACCAACCGGTGTTAGCTTTACAAATCAACCTGTAGAGCCGACTTGGACTTGGGGATCGAATTCCAGCATAGCTGATGGAGAGGATTACACGATTACAAGGGATGTGACGGAAAAGACCGTGAAAGATGTCATAGAACATTATTTCAGAGTTCTTGCAGAGCGAAATTCAGAGATAAAAATTTACGAGGATCCAAAAACACCCGGTTCTGCTGGATTTAACACAGCTTTAACAACCTACAGACTTTATTACGGACAAGTTCCCCCTATTATCACATATCTACACATAGCCGAGCATAAAACCGAGATAAGAATTAGCTAAATC
>WAJY01000273.1 GCA_015523645.1 Geoglobus sp.
ACTGTAATCGAAAGCAGGCAGTTCAGCGTGGAAGGGAGAGAGAAAACTGTTATCGATGAATTCATGAATTTCTTAGACTCACTTAACCCCGACATCATCCTGATGGAGAATGCGGACATTTCAGCGAGAATGATGTTCGAGAGATGCAAAGAGCATGGAATCGACTTCACGCTCTCAAGAGGAAAATTCAGGTTTCTGGAGGAGAACACCTACTACAGCTATGGTGCTGTAAAACATCGAAGAAGTGCATTGATTCCTGAAGGGAGAATTCTGATAGATACAACCTCCTTTGCATTCAGGGAGTATGGATTGAAAGGAATCCTTTTCACTTCAAGACTCACAGGGCTGTCACCAAACTTCACTTCTCGCCTCACACCTGGAACATTAATCTCCAGCTATGAGGTGTATGAGGCTCTGAGGAGGGGAATAGCTGTTCCCTTCAGAAAGAAGGATGCTGGAAAACCGAGGAAAATTGAAGATTTGAGGAAGAATGATAAGGGTGGCTTAATTCTCCAGCCAGAACCTGGAGTTTACGATAAAGTTTCCCAGATTGATTTCACGTCCATGTATCCCGCTATAATTGTGAGGTATAATTTGAGTCCGGAATCCATTGGAAATGGAAGAAGAGGCTTTCTCTCCACCATGCCGGCCATTCTGTAGTATTCTCTTTCTTTGAATTCAAACAGAACAAAACGGGCCCGGCGGGATTCGAACCCGCGATCTGCAGCTTAGGAGGCTGCCGCCTTATCCTAGCTAGGCTACGGGCCCCTTTGAACTGGGATTGGTTGAATGCCTCACGGCTTTATTTGTTCAATCAACAGGGTATGATGACCACTCCCGGTCAGTTTATAAGGATTATCCAAAATAATGAAGTTTTACAAAACTCCAGCTTAAATTATAAATTTTCAACTGTTAAATCTCTACTGCTAACATCGTAAATATATTTCAGCTTAATTTTCTCCTCATAAAGATTTGATACGATTACCTCTATCTTACTCGGCTTATCAACCCAACTGACATTTGTAGAAGCTCCACTGTGTATTGTCCTACTTACAAGATTTCCATTAACTCCGTCACCCAACACTTCATGAATTTTAATTGGGAATTTAGATAAATTTTAGATAAATTATGTATGTCATAGTGCCAATATTGAGTCTGAGACTGAGGTGTACAATGTGGACAAACATCAATATTCGGTTTTTTTCAAGTTCAAAAAGTTTGGTTTGTTTATCTGCTATTTCTGTTTGTTTCAAGATTACAGAGATGAGTAAAATACTCGTGAGTATTTGGAGAATTGAAGAGACGAGTAAAGCCATCTCTGGTTTTATTAGCCTTAGAAACGTAAAATGTATCAAGAGAACAGAGACTACAACTATAGCTAATGCAGCTGCAATTAAAAGTGCTGCTTCAAATTTTAGTCTTGACATAATTATCGTATTTCTCAAGCATTCATATACTTAACTTAAATTCAAAAAATTTCCATGAGGTCTAAAATCTCTTTTAAAGTCTGCAGAATCAATAAATTCCACTAAATATATTAGTAGTATTCCACTATCACTTGTAATATCTAACTCAATATTGTTAGGAGGAAAAGGAAAAAAAGTATGGTGTAGCGAAATTACGAGTATCTTTGCTCCATTTAAACCAACCTCACCCCCTTTGGCGTTATGCTCGTGTTTCCACAGCTCATGCATGTGTAGTAAACAAACCTCTCATCCTCATACATGAATGAAAATCTCCCACTTCCGCAGTTTGTGCATCCCATCTCAACCACCTTTTGACATGATAAATTGTTACAGTTTAAAAGCTTTTCCATGAGCTAAAAATATTACAACATAATGAAATGCATATCAGGGCTAGAGCAGTGTTACTAACGAGGAGATTTTTATTATCTTCAACACTACACCTTTCTTCCTTCATCAATTCACTTCAAACAATCAGCATTTCACAGATCTTTAAGCAATGCAAAATTGTTGCTCTTGCAAGTATAACTTTTTTGAAAATCTAAAAGATGCATCGCTATTTACCCAAGATATTAAATTTCAATTTTCGTACTGGAATTCAGATAAACGACCATGTTTATTGCTGTGATATGCAATCGCAACCACATCTGCAAAGCATTGAACGAGAAGCTAAACAAACATCTGCTTTGGTGGTTGCTTAGCGGGCTTCAAAATCTTCTGAACGGAGCTTATCAGATCCTGAGTGGTTATCTCCTCTCTCCCCTCAACAATCGCCTTATGGAGGGAGGCTTTAATGATTTTCTCTACGAGATCTCTGCCAGAGAAACCTTCTGTTGCTTTTGCAACCTCATTAAGATCCGCACTCACTCCAATCGGGAAATCCTGGAGGTTTTTCTTTAAAATCTCATACCTCTCTTCCTGAGCAGGAAGTTTGAACTCTATTTCCTCCTCAAATCTGCTTCTGATTGATGGATCAAGCATGTCAACTCTATTTGTTGCTGCAATTGTGCATATGCCTTCATTCCTCTCAATTCCATCAAGTTCTGTTAGAATTGCATTTACGATCTCGCTGACATCTCCCCTCAAATCCTGAAAGCTTCTGTCTAAAGCTATACTGTCAAATTCATCAAGAAAAACTATGCATGGAGCCACTTGTCTTGCTTTTTCATAAAGCTCATGGATTCTTCTTGCCCCATCACCAACATGCTCTCCTATAAGCCTTGTTGATTTAACAGAAAGAAAGGGGACGTGAGCCTCATTTGCAAGAGCTTTTGCCGTCATAGTTTTACCCGTGCCGGGAGGACCAAAGAACAGAACGTTCTTCGGAGCCCACTTTCCAAACTTTTCAGGATTCTTAAGATATTCAAGTATTATTCTGGCTTTGTTTTTTGCTTCGGTCTGCCCTATAACATCCTCCAGAGTCACATCCCTGACTATTTCTGTAAGAATTTCGCTCGATTCGCTCTCGACCAAGAAAAGTGTGTGATCACCGACATATCCTTCCTCAGGCTCGCATCCGGTAACTTCAAAGGCAAAGTCCGGAAACATTCTAACATCAAAAAGCATCTTTCCTTTGTAAATGTGCTCGCCCCTCCATTGGTCTTTGGCGTATCTGTCAAAAACCTTAAGGTTGTCAACCCTAGGGTGCTCATGGTAGCTTGCCTTAAGTGGATAACCAAGTGGTTTTAGTATAACATATCTCACCTCATTTCTGATTTTCCCGCTCATTCAAACGAAAAAACTATTTGAACTTATTAATAATCTTTGCTCTTATGAGACTCTTTATAGCCATTGACATCGATGACGATATGAGAGAGAAGTTTTTACCGATACTCAATACCCTTTCAAGAT
>WAJY01000274.1 GCA_015523645.1 Geoglobus sp.
ATCAAATATAGTGCTATGGTAAACAACCACTCATGATTGAAAGAATTAACATTGAAGTTGATGGTAGAAAGGTGGCAGTTCTGAAAGGAGGAGAAAGAAGGATATTGTACATTCACAGCTCAGGCAGTGATGCTGAACAGTGGAAATACCAGCTTGAAAGCGTTGGAGGGTATGCAATCGACCTTCCCAACCACGGAGAAAGTGATAATGCTAAAATTGGCTCAATCGATGACTATGCTTACTACGTGAGCGAGGCAATAAAACAGGTATGCGGTAAAGCTGTAGTTGCTGGACACAGTCTTGGGGGAGCAGTTGCCCAAAAGGTTTGCCTAAATTACCCAGAAACCTGCATTGGGCTTGTTTTGATTGGAACTGGAGCAAGGTTGAGAGTGTTGCCAGAGATACTTGAAAATCTCAAAGCAGAGCCTGATAAGGCTGTTGAAAGGATACTTGAGATGGGATTTCATGGAAGAGGTGGGGAGTATGGGAGGGTTAAAGAAAAGTACCTTAAAAACCCCGAGATTCTCCATCTAGATCTCTCACTCTGCGACAGATTCGATCTTCTTGATGACTACAGGAATGGCAAGGTGAAAATTGAGGTTCCAACCCTCATCATTGTTGGAAGAGAAGACAAGCTTACTCCACTCAAGTATGCTGAATTTTTCAGAAAGCACATTCCCAATTCAGAGCTTGTTGTTATTGAAGATGCGAGCCACATGGTTATGTTAGAAAAGCCTGATGAGTTCAATTCAGCAGTTGAAAAATTCCTGAAAAAAATGGGGATCTGATTATTTCTTTATTATCAACCCAAATGGATCTATCTCTTCTCTCAAAACTTTCAGCTCTTTCTCATTTGGAGCTTCAAGTGTTTGAATGTCATCAGCAATCAAAGGTTCAAAGCCCATGTCATTGATTACCTCCTCAACACTCAGCCCCTCTCTTACAGCTATCAGTCTCATCATCTTGCTCTCCTCCTCGAAATCAAACATAGCCTTTGATGTCACTACCCTCCAAGGTCCTGTGTCTTCTGGCAGTCCATACTCCTCTCTTCTCTTGCCATCAATAATGTGCCCTGGAGAAGTTATGAAGTCGCATCTCTCTACAAATCTCCTTTTTTCGTGGTTCATCACTATAATCGTTCTCCAGCAGAAACTTGCGACCTCATTCCCGCCTCCACTGCCAGGAAATCTTACTTTTGGTTTTTCATAGCTTTTTCCAATCATTGTTGAGTTTATGTTGCCGTATTTGTCTATTTGGGCTGCACCAAGCATTCCGTAATCAATGTAACCGGCTTGAGCGTAGTTAAATGCCAATCCCATGCTGCACCACTGCAAACTTCTGTAGGTGTTTTGAGGACCGCCCATCGTACCTCTCAAAAATGGTGTTCTGCTTCTTGGCCCAATAGCACCAAATTCGAACACCTGGGTTATATTAGGTGTGTAAAGCCTTTCTGCAAGCATTGCAACCACCTGTGGCATTCCCCAACCTATGAAAACCGTTTTGTTGTCTTCAAGAAGCCTTGCAGCTTGGCAAATCATAAACTCTGTATCTGTGAATTTGTCGCTTTTCATAACCAACACCCCTCTTACCTGAATCCCTCTAAAATTTCAGCCTTTCTTACAATTTCTTTAAGTCTTCTCATTCCAACTCTCTTCTCCAGAAACTCATCGTGACTGTCAACGCTGTATATGTACTCCTCAAGATATTTTTGCATCTCATCTTCCCCTGCTATGGATGTGAGCATCAGATAATGTTCTGCGTCCATCTCATAGTATCCCTGAGTTCCACCGGGATAAGCTCCAAAGGGAGCATGAACAACTGCATCAACAAGATAGTATGGAATTAAGGTCATGTTAGGTTCTTTTCTGAATTCTATGGTTTCAACAATCCTTTCTGCAGAAATTATTACCTTTTTTGAAGCCATTGCTGTCTCTAGGGTTGCAACAGTAGGACCATACACTCTCGCATTTCCATACACATCCGCCTCCTGCACGTGAATTATTGCAACATCCGGGTTTAAAGCGGGAAGAAGTGCAACAGGCTTTCCTGCAAATGGATCTTTCACCACAACTGCTCCAGACTTCTTGAATGTATCTGTTCCAAGCAGATCCCTTGCTGGAATGAACGGTATGCCCATAGCTCCTGCAATAAGCCTGTAGGTGATGCTGCCATTGCTCCAGTCATATACCTTCACCTCTCCATTCTGAACTTTCTTGGCTATGTATGGTCCAAATCCCAGAAATCCCACATCTATCCTATCCACACATCCAGCTCCTGTCAGCAAGACGCTTTCAAGCAGAGTGAATTTTGCACATATCCAAAGATGTTTTTTTCTCTGTCTTATTATCTCTCTTATCAGGCTTTGGGGTCCTCTAGTAAGGCTAGAAAAATCGTAAGCCAGATAATCTCCATCGCTTACAAACTTCTTCACAGCCTCACTTTCATCCATCAGCTTGTCCTCCCAGCTTCTGTTCTTTCGCTCTCTCACATACTTCCTGAAGTTGTCAGGATCGATAAAATGAAATTCTGCTTCTCCCCTCTCCAGAACCTCCATCTTTAAAACCTCCTGCCAACTAACAGTGGAAATTGTATAAGAAAGAATTTAAACGTTTTCAGCTATTGGAAGAAGATACTGCAGAGCTTAGCTTCATCCATCGCTATAAGCCTTTTTCCTTTAATTCCCCATTTTTATTTTCAGAGGAATTTTAAGCTCTCATCTTGCTACTATGCGAAAATAATTATGGTGGAGGCTCCCGGTTCAGACAAACATAACTCCCTTTGCCTCAAAGCTTAAAGGCTTGCTGTCTTTCCTCATAACCTTTTCAATTGCCATCTCGAAGTCCTCCATTGTTACCTGTGCCTTTTCCTGCTTTATTGCAAACATTCCAGCCTCAGTTACTATTGCTTTTATGTCTGCACCACTTGCCCCCTCTGTCATTTCAGCAAGTCTGCGATAATCCACGTTCTCTGAAATCTTCATCTTCCTTGAGTGAATCTTGAATATCTGTATCCTTGCCTCAAGGTTTGGCATCGGTATCTCGATTATCCTATCAAATCTTCCTGGTCTGAGTATGGCTGGATCGAGAATGTCAATTCTGTTTGTTGCCCCTATAATCTTGACATCTCCTCTTGGATCAAAGCCATCCATCTCTGCAAGCAACTGCATTAGAGTTCTTTGAACCTCTCTGTCCCCACTTGTGTCGCTGTTTGTTCTTCTTGCAGCTATTGCGTCTATCTCGTCAATGAAGAGTATTGTGGGAGACTTCTCCCTTGCAAGCTCAAAAACCTCCCTCACAAGTCTTGCTCCCTCTCCGATGTATTTCTGAACAAATTCGCTGCCAACAACTCTTATAAATGTGGCTTTTGTTTCAGTTGCAACAGCCTTGGCTATCAGTGTTTTTCCCGTGCCGGGAGGTCCAAAGAGAAGCACACCCTTTGGAGGCTCAATGCCAATTTCTGCAAAGAGGTGAGGCTTTATCAGCGGAAGTTCAACAGCCTCTCTCACCTCTTCTATCTGCTTGTCAAGTCCTCCTATATCTGAATATGTAACATTCGGTTTCTCCTCAATTTCAAATCCATAGACAGCAGGATCCTTTGGAGTAGGAAGAACATTGACAATAGCCAGGGTTTGCTGATTCATGGCAACCCTAGCTCCGGGTTTCAGCTCAGAATAATCAACATACTGGCTAACATTAACCAAGAACTTAGGACCTGTTGAGCTTTTAACAACAACCTTACCATCCTCAAGAACATCTGAGATTGTACCAACAATTAGCGGTGGTGAGCGCAATCTTTCAATCTCACTCCTCAATCTTCTAACTTCCCTTTCATATCTTATTCTTTCAGATTCAACATATCTTTTTTCGTCTTCAAGCCTTCTGTAAAGCTCCTTAAGCCTTTCATACTCTCTCTCAAGTATCCTGAGTTTTAAAATGACATCTTCCATACCAGCCTGACTTTCGGTCATATCCTCTGTCATGCTATCAATACCCACTCTTTTTTTGGAAAGCCCCACTTCCGGGAGCCTCCAATTAAAATTATATAACTTCATGTATTTGAATTTATTGGAAAAGTTGCAGGGGATTACAATGGAGTGTGAAATTTGTGGCAAGGAGATAAAGGGGAAGGGTTTTAAAATTGTTGTTGAGAGCTCGGAACTGACGGTTTGTGTCAGGTGCAAGGAATACGGTGTTGAGGAATTGTCAACAGCCTCGCAGCATGGTGTAGCTAGGGTTGTGAGAAGAGACAGAAAGTCTATGATGAGTGCAAAGCCAATAGTGTTTACTGAGGAATTGGTTGAGAATTACAATGAAATTGTAAAGAGAGAGAGGGAGAAAAGAGGCTGGAGCCAAGAAGAGCTTGCAAAAAGAATACAGGAGAAAGAATCACTTATTAGGAAGATAGAAAATGCTGAGATAACTCCAGAGCCGAGTGTGATTGAAAAGCTTGAGAGAATTTTTGATGTAAGGCTTAGAGAGAGAATACAAGAGGTAAAGGTTGAAGGTCGGAAAGAGATAGTTCCGACTCTGGGAGATGTTGTTGTGATCAGAAAGAAGAAGAAATGAACCATCTTGTTCCATGCTTGGTATCTACCAGCTGTATTCCTTTTTTTCTAAACTCTTCCCTTATTCTGTCTGCTGTGAAGAAGTCTTTCCTTCTTCTTGCCTCTTCTCTCTCTATGATTCTCTTCATCTCATCCTGACTAAGTATCGGAGATCTTTCGTACCTCCTCAGAAATCCGAAAATATCCATCATTGTGTAAAGCTCTTTAAACGCTGTCTCAAGACTTTCAAGACTTGATGTGAAAAGCTTTGTATTTATAATTCCAGATAGCTCGTGCATAACAGAAAGGGCTTTTGGAGTGTTGAAGTCGTTTTCAAGGGCAAGCATAAAGTCAGTCATTCTGCTCTCTATAACATCTCCCCCTCTTCCTCCTTCAAAGGTTTTTATGTATGATATTTCCATGTCAGCATTCCTTAGGGTGTTTAACAGGTAGTCATAAGATCTCTTTGCCTCCATAAGCTTCCCGTGAGAGAAGTCGAGAGGGTGTCTGTAGTGAGAGGAGAGCAAAAAGTACCTCAATGCCATCCCACCGTACTTTTCAACAACGTCCCTTATTCTGACTATGTTTCCCAGGCTTTTGCTCATTTTCTCTCCATTAACAGTAACAAAGTTGTTGTGGAGCCAGTATTTCACAGGCTCTCTTCCAAAAAGCGCATAGCTCTGGGCTCTTTCGTTCTCGTGATGTGGAAAGATTAGATCCATACCTCCACCATGTATGTCAAAAGGAATTCCAAGGATTTCAGAGGACATAACGGTACATTCAATGTGCCATCCGGGTCTTCCGTATCCCCATGGAGATTCAAAGTATGAATTTGCCTTGAAATCCTCTTCTTTAGCAGATTTCCAGAGCGAAAAATCTCTTACATCCTTTTTCAATGGATCTGGTTCTATTCTGTGTCTTTTCAACTCCTCGGTTGAAAGTCCTGACAGCCTGCCATAGCTCTCAAATCGTGGAACATGAAAGTATACATCCCATCCATTCTCCCTCTCAATCTTGTATGCAAAACCATCATTCAAAAGCCTTTCAATTGCCGAAATTATTTTTGGAATAAATTCTGAAACCCTTGGTCTAATGCATTCCTTCACATTCAGCTCCTCCACATCTCTCATAAACTCGTTGATGAACCTTGAAGATACTTGTAAGGCTGTCTTTCCCTCTTTTATCGCTCTGTTAATTATCTTGTCATCTATATCGGTGAAATTCTGAACCATCTTTACCCTGTGCCCTTTAAATTCCAGATATCTTCTCAAAACGTCAAACAAAACAATATTTCTTGCATGACCTATGTGTGAGTAATCATAAGCCGTAATTCCGCAAACATAAATCCTCACCTCTTTTGGCAAGGCTATCTCTACAATCTTCTTTTCCATCGTATCGAAAAGTTTCATAAATCCATTTTCTCACCTAAATTTAAATTACTTGCTGGATGTGGTGTATTGTGGAAAAGCTCCTCTCAAAAATAAAGGAATTGGGATGGTTCAGAAAATTGAGGATATATGGAGGAATGACCGATCTTTACTCAATTTCAAGACGGTATTTTGTCATTGGATTCTTTGATGGGGTTCTTACAGTAATGGGCATGATTCTAGGTGCCCATTTAAGTGGTGAGGCTAGCAGAGAGCTAATAATATCTGCAGGCATAGCAACATCTCTGGCTTTGGGGATATCCAGTGGTTGGGGGGCTTTTGAGGCTGAGAGGGTTGAACAGAAGATTCTGGCTAGTGAGAAGAGAAAGGCACTTTTGAAGGCAGAGAATGAGCAATGCCTGATTGATGATGCCCACGAATTCACAATGAAGGTAGGATCGTTTGTTCATGCAGTTGCCCCCATACCTGCAGGCATGATTCCACTCATACCCTACGTTTTCTTCAAAGAAAGCACCGCATTTCTGATTGCAATTCCCCTGGGCTTGATTATGCTTTTTCTGGTTGGACTGTCCATGGGGAGGGTTGCCAAGGAGAACGTTCTCAAGTCAGGTGTCAGGATGGCGCTTGCAGGTTTGGCAACACTGGTCATAGTAACAGTTCTGAGCCCATCTCATCTTTAGCAGTTACATTTTTGTTTTTTCAGTTATGAGGTAAAGCATGGATGAGGAGATTAAAGAGAGGGCAATGAAGCTTCATAGAGAGTATGAGGGCAAGGTTGAAATAATGCCAAAGGTTCCGTTCAAAGGGCTTGATGATCTTGCATATTTCTATACACCAGGTGTGGCAGTTGCCTGTCAGGAAATAGAGAGAGATGGAGATCAGGCTTATGAGCTAACTTGGAAGTCAAACAGCGTTGCAATAGTTACGGATGGATCAAGAACACTGGGTTTGGGAGACGTTGGAAGCTTGGCATCACTTCCAGTGATGGAAGGAAAAGCCCTGATCTTCAAGCTGTTTGGAGGAGTTGATGCTGTTCCTATCCCGATAAACGAACATGACGCCAAAGAATTCATCAAAATTGTGGAGAGAATATCTCCATCCTTTGGCGGAATAAATCTGGAGGACATAGAGAGCCCCAAATGCTTCTACATACTTGATGAGTTGAGAAAGAGACTTGAAGTCCCTGTCTGGCATGACGACCAGCAGGGAACAGCCACAGCTGTACTTGCTGGGCTTTTAGGCGCTTTGGACGTTGTTGGCAAGAGACTTGAGGAAGTGAGAATAGCTGTGATAGGTGTAGGGGCAGCAAATACCGCAGGAATAAGGCTTTTGATGAAGGCAGGCGTTGCTGAAGAGAACATAATAGCAGTGGACTCTAGGGGCATATTATACAAGGGCAGGAGAGATCTGAAAAAATCTCCACACAAGCTGGAGATTGCAGAGAAAACAAATCTCAAAGGATTGAAGGGTGGAATCAGAGAGGCGATGAAAGGGGCAGATGTTGTCATAGCTGCAAGCAAACCAGGTCCGGACACAATAAAGGAGGAATGGATAGAGGGGATGAATGAAGATGCGATCGTGTTTGCACTAGCCAATCCAGTTCCAGAAATTCTTCCTGAAAAAGCTCTTTCCGCAGGTGCAAGAATAGTTGGAACCGGAAGGAGTGACTATCCGAATCAGGTGAACAATAGCCTCGTTTTTCCAGGAATCTTCAGGGGTGTTTTGACAGTCAGGGCAAAGAGAATTACAGATGAGCTTGCAATAGAGGCTTCGAAAGCATTGTATGAGCATGCAAAGCCGAAACTCAGTGAAAACTACATAATTCCTAGAATGGACGAGCTTGAAATTCATGAAAAAATAGCCATAAGGGTTGCAGAAAAAGCTGTGAGAGATGGAATTGCCAGAAGGGAGATGAAGAGGAGTGAGATTAGGAATGAAGTTCGGAGAATTCTTTCGTTAACAAGAAAGAAAATCGAGGCAATTTCGAAAGTCATTGGCATTCAGCAGTGATTACATTCTCGACAAACC
>WAJY01000275.1 GCA_015523645.1 Geoglobus sp.
CCGATCTGGGAGAGTATCTTTACATAAACTTCCTTAATTCCTTCAATTGCCTCATAACAGTCCCGTGCTATCTGATTTGCAAGGAGGTTGTATATCTTTCCGACATGATTTATTGGGTTTTTCCCGCTTGTTGCCTCCATGGACATGGGTCTTGCAGGAGTTATAATCCCATTGCATCTGTTACCCCTTCCAACACTACCATCATCGCCATTTTCAGCAGAGGTTCCTGTTACGGTTAGATAGACAACCTTCTTCTCTATGTTGTCTGCGGTATTGATTGATATGTCCACATCCCTGCTAACGTATTCCTTTGCCACTTCCTCAACAAATTTATTCATGTCGTCTTTGATTGTTAGATAATCATTTATCGTATCCACATATCTATCCACAAAAGCGCAGGCAATTGTAAGCTTTATTCTGTCTCCTTCCCTCAATCCCATCACCTTCACATCCTCTCCAATAGCCTTCTCTTTTTTCCTGAATTCAAGATATATTCTCCTTTCAACGTTGTAAACAAGACTTTCAGTCTGAGTAAAGGGAGCAAATCCTATACCGAAGCTTGTATCATTTGCCAAAGGTGTCTTGCCTTCCCTTCTCTGAAAAACATCTTTGAGATCTGTAGAACCTTCTCCAAGTTTTACGTCAAAAACTATGTCCGATTCTGGATCAAGGTATCTCATTGCCTTTTTAACATAACTTTTTGCAGCTTTAAGGGCGATTCTGTCGGCAGGTATGTCTATTCCATCAAAGCTTTTGGTAGCTCTGCCAACCAGAAGAATGTATATTGGCTGGATAACTTCGCCCCCTCCAAAAGCAGTCTTTGCCCTTCCAGCAACAATTTGCGTTTCATCGGTGTTGTGATGAAGAACAATACCAACCTTCTTTATGTACTCCTTGCTTAGCGATCTGCTCATCTCCTCTGCAATGCCATCAGCAAGAGAATCAGGATGACCGATTCCTTTCCTTTCAACAATTTCAACCTTCTGCTCTTCAACAGGAGTGTGGATGAGCTTCTCAACAACGATGTTTTCCATGATAGGCAAGCGATTTTTTCCGTAATATAAGCATTGCTGTCGATTACAATTCATAATAATTGAATGGAGCGGTGAAAAAATTCTGCTCAATTTTAGCTCTCCTTTTAAACTTTCCAGTCCTCCAGCTCAATTTCTTTTCCGATGAACCTCGAAATCACATATCTCAAAAGCATGGCTATGTTTAGCATTGTCCATAGGGGGGAGTAGAAGAAATAATAGAGAGGAAGAATTTTGGGATCGATATGGATATCGCACCTATTTGCTGAATAAATGGTGAAAAAAAACCAGATAAAGAATGAAAGAGCTATAACTAGGAGATTTTTAATCAGATGGAATTCAAAAACAAGAAGCATTATGAAAGTGACAGCCTTAACTGGGAGAGAGAGTAAAAGAGGCAAAAGTAGGTAGAGAAACTTTATTGCAATGCTGTCAGGTAAAAAAAGAGCTAAAAACATGCCAATAAAGGCAGGATAGTATATTATGAGGAATGGAATTATGAATTTGGGTCTTTTCAGAAATTCCACAAAAAATTCGGTGAATAACTCTGCTCCTCCAAGAGCCCATCTTTCTCTCTGTTTGAACCACTCCTTGAGATTTTTGGGAGCTTTTGTTATGACCTTTCCTCCAACACTCATTTTATATCCTTCAAATCCAGCTCTGAGCCCAAAATCTGCATCCTCTATAATTTTCGGATTGAATGCGAGCTTTTTTGCAATATCGGTTTTGGAGATAAATGCCGATCCATTTACCATACCAAATCCGAGTATTTTCGATGAAATTCTTGATGACAGGTTCATAAACAGGAAATCTACACCACAAAGCTTTTCAATCAAATTATCTCCTCTAACCTCCTTTGAAATCTCTATAACCTCTCCTTTCGGGTTTGGTATGTCTAAAGGGATGGTATCAGAGTCCAAAAAGAGAATGTAGTCGGTATCTACATGTTTAAGAGCCTCATTTAATGCTCTCCACTTTCCTCTTCTATTATTGCTGAGCAAAAGGCGAATGTCCATTTTCTTGAGCCTTTCTATGCTTTCAAGATCAAGGCAATCTCCCACAACTATAATTTCGAAATCTCTTTTTTTCAGCACATCAATTATCTGAAAGAGATTTTCTGGTTCTCGGTATGCGGTGATTACTGCCGATATCTTTTTCATCCACGCAAAGCTTTTTACCAAGTTTTAAAAGAGAAACGGTGATATGACTGTGGTAATTGGAAATTTTTTGCTACTTTGCTTGCATTCATGTATCAAACCTTGAATCTGAGCTTGGAATTGAGGAAAAAAGTTTTTTACCCAGAGCCATCACTATATAGGATTGTATGGAACTGGAAGAGATGATAGACGGTAATTTCTTCAAACTTGTAGATGACATTGCAGAGAAATTTCTGAAGAATGAGGATGGCAGGAAAATAACTGTCGTGCACCACAACGATGCCGATGGGATATGTTCAGCATCCATCTTAAAAGCCCTTCTTGAGAGTCTGAATGCAGATTACAGGATGATATGCGTTGAAAAGGTTTATCCAGCGGTGATCAAGAAGATACATGAGGATGGAGAGGGTGTTTACCTCTATACCGATCTTGGAGGGCTGGCAGCTGAGATAATCGAGAGATATACAGGAGAAAATAGTGTCTCCTTTATCATAGATCACCATCCAGCAAGAAAGGTTGAGAGCGAGAAGGTTTACATGCTGGATCCAGAACTTGCAGGGATATCGGGCGTTGTTTTTATCTCTGCGTCCTCTCTCATATACATATTTTCTAGGAGAATAAATCCTGAAATTGAAGACTATGCCTACATAGCCCTTCTCGGTGCAGTTGGTGACTACCACGATAGGTATGGAGGTGTCCTTGGATTTGATCGAGTGATATTGGATGAGGCTATTATGAAGAAGCAAGTCAAAATAAGGCTCGAGGGAGTCAAGGAAAGGTACTATCTGCCATTCTTTGATGACTATGCTGACACAGTCTCCAGAAAACTCACAACACTTGGTGCCGCTGGATACCTTGAGAAGGGATACCTTGATGGAATCGAGGTTTGCTTTAATGGATTTACTGAAAGGACACTTGAAAAGGTAAGGAGACTGGAGGAATTGAAGGAGGAAAAGTTCAGGAAAGAGATAGACAGACTGAGATCTGGCTTCAATGAAACAGAGCACATTCAGTGGTTCAGCGTGGAGAACAGGTTTGATCCAATGGGGGTCAAAACAATAGGCGAGTTCTGCCAGACAATAAAGGATATGACATTTGTTAAGCAGGACAAGTACCTCATCGGCTTCCAGAACATTCCTGCCTTAATACCTGATCTCGGGGAGATAGAGTGGAGGGGTGTTAAGGTGAGCGGAAGAACTCCATCTCAGCTTGAGAGGATGGTGTTGCATGGAAAGATGCCTGGGCTTGATGTTTTGATTCCAAGGGCAAGTGAGAGGGTTGGAGGTCATGCAGATGCAACCCACAAAATAGCCGCGGCAACCGTAATTGATATCGGAAAAGAGCCAGAGTTTATTTCTGCGATGGAGGAGGCAATAAAGGATGAAACTTCTAAAAATAGCAGATGTTGAGAAATGTGTTGGCTGCGGACTCTGCATGTACGCATGCTCAAGAAAAAACGTAAAGGATCTGCACATTGGAATAGGTCATTCTGGAATAAGAGCTGTTAGCTTGAGCGGGTTTGAAAGAGGAGCGACAGTAATATTTTGCCATGCATGCAAAGAACCACCATGTGCAGAAGTTTGCCCAACAAATGCATTAAAACCAAGAAAAGGTGGAGGGGTGATTTTTTCAGAAAAGCTATGTCTTGGATGTGGTAACTGCATTTCGGCATGCAAGATAGGTGCTATTTTTGAAAGAGAGGATGGAAAAATTGCTGTGTGCATTCATTGTGGTTACTGTGTTGATTTTTGTCCACATGGTGTGCTCAAGGTGGTTGAGGTATGATTGATAGCATCCTTTCAATCAATCTCACCGATTACAGCTATGAGGTTGAAAGCAGGGAGGATCTAATTGAAAGGTGGATTGGCGGTATTGGATTAGCAACTCAACTTTTCAAGGAGAGAATGAAGGATTTAAAAGCTGATCCGCTGAGTGAGAAAAACGTAATTGTTTTTGCCATTGGTCCTTTCACACCAGCCTATCCCTATGCCTCAAAAACAGTATCTGTGTTCAAGAGCCCGCTTACAAATGAGTTTGGGGAGAGCCATGGCGGAGGAAGAACAGCCATGGCTATTGCATCTGCAGGTTATTCGGCTATTGTCATTGAAGGTGTGAGTGATAAGCCAGTGTATGTCGTGATTGATGGTGAGAAGGTTTACTTCAAGGACGGAAGATCTCTGAAGGGTATAAGGGATTCGCTTATTCTAGCAAGAATCCTTGCAGAGATCGAAAAGGGCAGGGGAATTAGAAGCATAATCAGGGCTGGGTATGCTGGAGAAAGGCTTGTGAGATTTGCTTGCATCACAACCGAGACATACAGGCACTTTGGCAGGCTCGGTTTGGGAGCCGTTTTTGGAAGCAAGAATTTGCTTGCATTGGTTGTGATGGGTAAGAAAAGCTACAAAACAGACAACCCAAGGCTTTACAGGGAAGTTTACAAGGAGATCTACAGGCTTGGAGTGGAATCTGATGCCATGAGGAAGTATCATCTGATAGGCACGGCTGAAAACGTTCTTCCACTGAATGAGATGAGGGCTTTGCCTGTCAAAAACCTGACCGAGTTTCAAACTGAATGTGAGGACATAAGCGGCGAGACTCTTGCGGAAACAAGGCTTGGAAGAAGGATAGCATGCAGTCACTGTCCAACAGCCTGCATACACATTGCAACACTCAGAGAGGAGTATGAGGAGGAGAAATACTTTTACAAAACTCTAATGATAGGTTATGATTACGAACTTATTTACGCTTTGGGATCCATGATTGGGGTGACAGAAAAAGATAGTCTGTTGAGGCTGATCCATAAGGTTGAGAGTTACGGGCTTGATGCAATAAGCACCGGAGTCTGCCTTGCATGGGCTACCGAGGCTTTCAAAAGGGGCATTATTGACGTAGATGAAACCCTTACTCCACTTGATTTTGGTGATTGGAGAGCATACATGGAAGCTATAGACAATCTTGTTTTTCAGCCGAACGAGTTTTACAGATCTCTGGCTAAAGGCGTGAGGTTTGCCTCTCAAAAGTATGGAGGTCAGGAATTTGCATTGGCAATTGCAGGAAACGAGATTCCAGGATACAACACTGGTTTTTCGGTATACTTTGGGCTTTTAATAGGAATGCGACACAGTCACTTAGACAATGCTGGCTATTCCTTAGATCAAAAACATCCGGATCTGAAGCCAGAAAATGCTGTGGAAAGGCTTGTTAGGGAGGAGATGTGGAGACAGGTGCTTTCAAGTCTGGTTGTATGTTTCTTTTCCAGAAACATATACACTCCACAGCTTGTAAGCAAGGCTTTCAATGCCCTAGCTATTGAAATGAGCGAGGATGAGCTTATAAAAAAAGGTGAGGAGATATACATGGAAAAGCTCAAGCTAAAAAAAGAAATGGGATATAAACCTTCTGTAGGGGATATACCTGAGAGAATTCTGAACATTTCAACACCTGCCGGAAAGCTCAATGAAAAAAGGTTTGAAACGGCTTTGGAATATTACATGCAAGAATACTGGGAGAGATTTTGATTAAAAGAGATAGCTGATTACCTCTTCAGCATACCTCCCATGATACAACACGTCATTGATGCTCTTTAAAAGTCTCAGGTCATCCAGATCTATTTTTCCCCTGCTATCCAGACTTTCTGCAAGTTTGTATGCCCTCTCAGCATTTACATAACCCTCAACAACCCCGACTCCTCTTTTTTCTAGCTCTTCAAGGGCTTGCTGAGTTGAATAGCCTTTGCCAAGCAACTCTCCAAGCATCCCATTCCTTCCACCCCTGAATGTTGCAATTACATCTCCTATTCCGGTTAACCCATAAACTGTATCCTTTCTTCCTCCCGCAGCCTCAACAACCATCCCTATCTCTCTGAGGGCTTGTGTGACAATTATTCCCTTTAAGTTGTTCATGGAAACTCCTTTTTTGCTCTCCATCCCTCCAATCCACGCAATTGCAATCGAATACACATTCTTTAATGCAGATGTTATCTCACAGCCAATAACGTCCTTTGAGATTGATATTCTGTAATAATCAGTTTGCAGGTAATTTTTAGCTAATTTCAAAGTCTCATCACCTCTTGAAGAGTAAACAACATGTGTTGGGAGTTTTTTTGCAACCTCTCTGGCTATGGATGGTCCAGTGATGGCACAGATTTTGTCCTTAAGCTCGGGTCTCTCATTCCACATTACTTCAGGAATCGTCATTATCTCTCCCATGTCAATCAAGCCCTTTGCAATTGTCAGGATCATTTTTGAGTCTATCCTATCCAGTATTTTCTTAAACAGCGGAATCACACCTTCTGTGCTTACCGCAATAACAATGGCATCGGAAACCAATGCTTCATCAAGTCTGCTGTGATCCAATATCTTGCTTGCTTTAACCATTTCGTCAATTCTTGGATGTTTCTCACCTCTCAGAAGTTTTTCGATGATCTCGCTGTCAAATTCCGTTCCCCAGAGAATCACCTCATTTTTCTCAGAATATGGGATTGTCAGTGCAGATCCCATTGCTCCAGCTCCGAGAATCGAGACCTTCATATCTCTACTTAACTTCTTTGCAACTAATTATTTTTTCTGCCCTATGCTTTTTTTGCAATCTCTATGGCATTCAGGAATTCTTTTGCTGATTTTTCAGGATTTTTTGATTTGTATATGGCTCTTCCAACAATTATTCCATCTGCCCCGGCTTTAATAGCCTCGAAAACATCACCACCTTGCACACCCACTCCGGGTACAATTATCTTTACACTATCATCAAGCCTTCTAAGCTCTTCTATTTTTTTTGGTCTTGTAGCAGGTGCAATCAGACCCTCGCATCCTATTTCGATAGCCATTTTGGCTATCTCAATTGAATGTTTCTCCATGAAATTCTTGGCACCTTCACTGCTCAATTCTGTCACAACATAAACTTCCCCATCAAATTTTTCTGCAACCCTTTTAACACCTGCAACTACATCTCTGCCCACAAATCCATGGGAAATTACTGCATTGGCTCCACTTTCGAAGGCAATCTTCGCAATCAGCTCGGATGTGAATGGTATGTCTGCAATTTTAAAGTCTGCAACTACAGGTTTCATTTTTCTCAGTTCTCCTACAATGTCTAAGCCAGAAGACAGCACCAGAGGATAGCTAATCTTTACTGCAGAAATGTATTTTTCAACCTTTTTTGCAACAGATAACGCCTTCTCTCTCTCTGTTAGGTCAAGTGCGAGAATCAGCATCAAACCAATAAGTTTTAAAGAAAATTTAAAGTTTCTTGATATGATGATAGGCAACCCAAAATTTAATAGCAGTCAGAAAACAAATTCCTTAGGTGTCAAGATGGCTGGTGAGCAGATACTCAAGTTCCTCGATACATTTGAAAATCAAATTCGGACATTAAAGGAGAATCTGAATTTTGAGGAGATTGAGAGATTAATTGAAGCCATACAAAAGGCAAACAGCATATTTGTTCTAGGAGCCGGAAGAAGTGGATTCATCGCAAAGGCATTTGCCATGAGGCTGATGCATTGCGGTTACAATGTTTATGTTGTCGGAGAGACAGTAACGCCGAGAATAGGAAAGGACGATTTGCTCATAGCAATCTCCGGATCTGGAGAGACGACTTCAGTTGTGAACATAAGCAGAAAGGCAAAGGAAGCGATTGGATCAAAGCTTGTAGCCATAACAAGTCACAATAACTCTTCTCTGGCAAGAATTTCAGATGTAGTTGTTCAGATAAAGGGCAAAATCAAGACTGCAAGGGATGAGGAGCTTTCAAAGATTGCACCACTGGGCACGATGTTTGAGCTAACTGTAATGGTCTTCTTGGATGCACTTATAGCCGAGCTCATGAGCGTTAGGAATCTGACAGAGCAGGATTTAGAAGGAAGGCATGCGGTGCTTGAGTGAGGTGATGAAATGCATGAAGAGCTTGAGGAACTAATAAAAAAATTGAGCAATGC
>WAJY01000276.1 GCA_015523645.1 Geoglobus sp.
AAACGGGATTTTGTCTCTCTTTATGCTGCTAAAATATGGTTCCCATATAGCTATCCCCTCTGCCTTGCTAAGACTCGACAGCAAGCATTCTGGGCTATCGCAATACCTGAAAGCCTGAACCCCAAGCCTTTCCCTGACAACTCTGAGGTTCATCTCCATAGCTGACATCTCTGTAGTAGCAAAAATTCCGTTTTTCTCTTCTCCAAAAACAACTCCGCTCCCGTTCTCGGCTATAACACCAAAAATTCTGATGTTCTTCATCATGATCCCAAACAGCACCTGGGTTATGAGTGGGCTTGCGCAGATGTCTATTCTCCCCAAAGCCAGATCTCTGGTTAGGTCTATGGCATTCTTGTAAACAATAAAGCTGTAGTTTCCGGAGCTTATCAGTTTAGCATACTCAACAGCCCTCAGAATTCCAATTTTGACAGCTCCTTCAGAGTATTTAGTCAGCCAAACACGGTAGTTCTTTCCAACCTCTCTCTTCCTCACAATCTCTCCATCGCTTTCCAAGTTCTTCAGAATTTCAGATACTCTCGATTTTGATGCTTTTAGCATTTTGGCGAGCTCACTTTGAAGAATTCCTTCAAATTTTCTATCTTCCAGAACTTCTATGATTTTTTCCTCAAGCATCTGTTTTTATTTTTAGTCAAAGCTTAAATATTGCTTGTGCACTATTTCAAATGAGGTGATGAATTATGAGCGGTGATGTTAATAAGATCATCACACTCTGTGGGGTGAATTGGGCTGTAACGGGAATTGAATTCACGTTTCTTGGAGGTAGAGAGGAATGTGAAGCTTGCAGACTGAAAAAAGTTTGTTTGAAGCTGAAAAGAGGATCCAGATACAAGATCGTTGGCTTGAGAAATGGGGACGTGCACAGCTGCCAGCTTCATGATGAAGGAGTGATTGCCGTTGAGGTTGTGGAGCTGCCAATCCTAGTGGCAATTGAAGCAAAAAAAGCTCTTGAAGGAGCAAAGATCTCGATAAATGAGACGTGCTCGAGAATTAACTGCAGTTTCTTCAATTTATGCAATCCCTCAGAGCTTGCGCCTAATGAAGTTGTTATAGTTGAGAGCATCGGTGAAACCTTTGAATGTCCTGCCGGCAAGATCATGAAGATAGTTGAGGTGAGAAGGGCAAAATCTCATGCTTAAATGGACAAAAACAGATCCATCAGCTTTAGCCCTTCTATTCTTCCAAGCTTTCCCTTTCTGCAAGATTTTTCATTGAATTTTTTAACATCATCCTTTCTTCCATCCTTGATAACAAAGGGCACCTCCTCTGCAACGTGCGTCCTCATTTTGATAGGAGTAGGGTGGTCTGGGAGCAGCAGTATTTTTGTATTCTCCAGATCGATTCTGTCGATCAGGTATCCAACTATCTTCTCATCATAGATAAGAATTGCCTCAACCTTTTTCTCTGCCTCTCCTTCATGACTCACCTCGTCAATCCCCTCTGTGTGAAGAACAACAAAATCAAAGTTCTTTAGAGCTTTTAGAGTTGCTTTAGCCAAGCCCCTGTAATTTGTGTCAATGTAGGCTGTTGTCCCCTCAACCTCTATCACCTCCATGTTGAGAGCTTTTCCAACACCTCTGAGCAAGTCAACCTCGCTGATCATTGCCCCACTCAAACGATATTTTTTCTGGAAGTCTGGGAAATTTGGCTTTTTACCTCCACTCCAGGGCCAGATCATGTTTGCCGTGCAATCAATTTCAGCCAAAACATCCTTGCTCCAGTCCATGAGCTCAAGAATTATGTCTCCAAGCTCACCTCCAGAAGGTAGATACTTCTCATACCTCTCTCCCATTATGTCATGGGGTGGGTATGTTACAGGAATCTGATCAAAGTTTTTATGCAATGAAAGTATGCCCCTGAAAGCCACGCCGTGATGAAAGCTTACAAAATCATAGGGACATTCTTTCTGCAAACATTCAAAGGCTTTTTTCGCCTCAGCGTCGCTTATTCTGTTTCCGCTGTAATCGATCATCAGTCCGCGATCAACATATACAAGATTGCATCTGAAAAAGATCTTGGCATCCAATCCCAGTGAGAGGGCTTCAAGTGGACCCCTGCCAGTGTAGTATTTTGCCGGATCCACTCCGAGAATTGTCATGTTTGCTATGTCACTCCCGGGCTCCATGCCTTCTGGAATAGTCCTAGCATAACCACACACACCCTCACTAGCCAGAAAATTCATGTTTTCAGGATCTGCATATTCCAGAGGAGTTTTATTGCCTAGCTTTTCAACCTCCCAGTCAGAC
>WAJY01000277.1 GCA_015523645.1 Geoglobus sp.
AGTTTGAGCCTTAGCTATCTCTTCCTCGCATTATCATCATTTCTAATGATGCAAAATAGCGTTCATGCCTTCTATTCAGCCTTCATACTTTTCGGACTCTTCAAATCTGTGTCTGAAGCACAGCAAAGAGCTCTCGCATCTGATTTGAGCGATGCAAAGGGTTTTGGAATAGGCACCTATCATCTAATCTACGGAATTTCAACGGTGTTGGGAAATATAGCGATAGGAATGCTCGCAGATGTGTCATACAGCTTTGTTTTTATCTATTTGACTGCCATCTCATCCCTTGTTGCCATGCTCTATCTTCTCATCAAATTTTAAATAGCAAAAGCTAGAGTGCGACACATGAGATACAAGGTTGCAATTCTCGGAGCAACAGGGATGGTTGGTCAGAAATTCGTTCAACTGCTTGAAAATCATCCATGGTTCAAGATTTCTGGGTTAATAGCGAGCGAGAGAAGGGTGGGAAAGATATACGGGGAAGAGGTGGAATGGGTGGTCTCCCAAGACATACCAAAGCCTGTGAGGGACATTGAGATGTTGCCGATGGATCCGAAAAAAGTGGATGCAGACATCGTTTTCTCAGCTCTACCATCAGACGTTGCAAGGGAGGTTGAGGGCAAGTTTGCCGGGGATGGTTTTGTTGTGGCTAGCAATGCATCTGCCTACAGAATGGCTGAAGATGTTCCGCTTGTGATACCTGAAGTTAACCCCGATCACCTTGCCCTTGTTGAAATACAGAGGAGAAGGAGGGGTTGGGATGGATTCATAGTCACAAATCCAAACTGCACGACAATAATGCTGGTTATAACCCTAAAGCCATTGATGGAGCTTGGACTAAAAGAGGTTTTCGTTGCCACCATGCAGGCTTTGAGCGGTGCAGGTTATCCCGGAGTTCCATCACTTTCCATAACCGATAATGTTATACCCTATATAAAGGGTGAGGAGGAGAAGGTTGAGAGTGAACCACTAAAGCTATTAGGAAGGTTTGATGGGGAGAGAGTTTTGAACTCGGAGATAAGAATTTCAGCCTCATGCCATAGGGTTCCAGTTTTGGATGGGCATACGGAAGCTGTTTTTGCAAGATTTGAGAGAGAAGTGGAGATCTCTGAGGTTGTTGATGCCTTCAACTCACTCGAGTCAATTAGAGATCTTCCAACCTCTCCAGAGAGGGTGATTATTGTTAGGGAAGAAGAGGACAGACCCCAGCCAAGACTTGACAGAGATGCTGGAAATGGAATGAGCGTTGTTGTTGGAAGAGTTAGAAAGGATGGCAAGAAAGGTATCAAGTACATTGCAATGGGTCATAACACTGTAAGGGGGGCTGCTGGGGCTAGCATACTCAACGCAGAACTTATGGTTAAGGAAAAATTAATATAATGAAAGGATAATGCCTTGAAAAACAAGGGAGGTAGATAGAAATGGCAGAAAATGCGGTGTTTGTCGGAAACAAGCCTGTAATGAACTATGTTTTGGCTGTGCTGACTCAGTTCAACAGCGGAATTAAGGAAGTCGCCGTTAAGGCAAGAGGAAGGGCAATAAGCAGGGCTGTTGATGTGGCAGAGATTGTCAGAAAGAGGTTCTTGCCTGATGTGGAGGTAAAGGACATAAAGATCTCAACCGAGAAGGTTGAGAGTGAGCAGGGAGAAGCAAACGTTTCTGCAATCGAAATTCTTCTTGCAAAGAAAGAGTGACCACTCTTTCATCCCATTTTTTGCAGGAGAAATTCATCGCTTTTTGAGGTTAGAGTTAGATGGGATCCATCGCAGCTCTCTCCATCAAAGCTTATCCCTTCTCTGCAAAATCCGTAGCTTATTCCAAGCTCCCTGCATTTCTCAGCCACCCTTTTCAGAATCTCCATCCTGAATTTCTTTCTCAGATAAAAGCTACCTTGAATTCTCTCCCCTTCCTTAAAGTAAATTTTCCTGTAAAAATCCCTCAATTCTGGGAATGCATTTGCAATTCTTGAGTATGAATCGTATCTCAGCTTTAGAGTCGATGAGACCACATGGTCTACAAATGAGGCTCTTTCAATC
>WAJY01000278.1 GCA_015523645.1 Geoglobus sp.
ATATTCATCTACATTTCGATACCCTGGGCTATAAGCATTCATACAGTCACAGCCTTTATTTATGGAGGCTTGGTTGCAAGACCCTTCTGGAATACAGCCTTAATGGCTCCGAGATTTCTTTCAAGTGCATTCGCTTCAGGTCCTGCTTTGCTGATAATAGTTTTGCTAATTCTCAAGAGACACAATCCGGTGCTGAGAGAGGAAATCTCAGACAAGGCTATAAACATTCTCGCCCAGATAGTTGCGATAAGCGGTGTTGTCAGCCTCTTCTTTGTTGGCACAGAAGTTTACACCCTAGGTTATTCAGAATCCGGTCACTGGATTCATCTCAGATACCTGATGTTTGGACTTGTAGAAAACGGAAAGGTGTATGCCTCTCTTGTCCCATTTTTCTGGACATCTTTTATCCTGACTCTCCTTGGAACTCTTATACTTATAAGCCCAAGCCTGAGAAAAAATCCAGCAGCCCTTACGCTTGCATGCGTCATGATATTCGTGGGACTATGGCTTGAAAAGGGTCTTGGCTTGGTCATACCGGGATTCATACCAACACCACTGGGAGAGATACATGAATACACCCCAACACTAATGGAGATCATGATCAGTGCAGCAGGCTGGGCACTGGGATTCTTTGTCTATACCCTGCTTGTAAAGGTTGCAATGGCTGTTGAGACCGGACAGCTCAAAGCCGCTGCAAAAGAATAGCTCTAACATTTTTCAGGAGAATATGTATCCATATTTTCTTATCAACTCATGTCCATCCCTGAATTCGCCCTCAACATTGAGAAATGCAAATGGCGTTCCATACACCCTTGTTGAGCCCACAGTAACAACCATTCCATCCTGTTCGGCTTTCAAAACCTTGTAGGGCTGATGACTCCTGACAATAACCTTCAAACCGAGATCACTTGCAAATCTTTCAGTGGCTCTTTTCCCGAAGAGAAAGCCTATGCCTCTTTCAAAATTGAAAGTGCAGTATTCATTCTCCCAGGGATCGTTCCATACAAGTTCCTCAAGGGCGCTCTCACTCTTCAACTCTCTCAAAATTACACCGTAGCTTTCAATTCTGCATGCCTTTGTGTAGATACCTCCATGAACCGCAAAAACATCTCCATTTATAATCGCACAGTAAGGCAGAACATCCCAGAATCTTTTTAATGCAGAATAAACAACTTCTCCTCCCTCAACGCTCATTAACCTTGCAGGAAGATCGTGAGGAAAGGCTTCATCGCTCTCGTGATTTCCCCTTATCAAGACAAAATCTCCATTCAAATAACCCTGAATGAGCATCTCATAAACCTCAAGTGGATTTTCTCCCCTGTCTGCATAATCCCCAAGGAAGACGGTTGGATAAATAGCCTTTCTCTCTATGAAATTAAGGGTTTGAAAGTCTGCATGAATGTCTCCCACTATCGAATACCTCTCAGACTCGATCTCAACTATTCTGGGCTTTCTCAGCCTTAACGCATCATCTATCATTTCAAGCAATCTATCAACGATCGTCATTTCAAACACCAACAATCAAATGAAGTATGTAAAGGCTAAATAGCTTATGAATGTTAGAATGAATGCATGCTTCAATCCACCTTCAATTCTAAATTCAGATATAACACCAGCTATTATGCCGGAAAGAAAAGATATGAGATATATTGTTTTCATAAAAGCATCTCTTACAGTTTCTACGTTCAGTGAAGCTGTCATTCCCATGAAGCTTGTGTTCATTCCGGAGAAGACAACCAGAAACTTAGTTATGAGCAGATAGCTCACAAATATGAAAACTCCGACAGACATGTAAACTATAGCTAGGTAAGGCATCATAGCTGATTTTATCTTCTTCCTGAAATTAATTTCAGCCTCTATGTATCTTGAAACGGTGGTAAATGCATCCTTTATGCTCACATTCGTTTCAAGTGCCTTAACCGCTATGGGTATGGCTTTTGCAAATATGTCACTCCTGATTCTGTAGAGTATTCTTTCTATAGACTTGGTAACAGGCAACCCATGCGCTATGCTCTCAGCCACTATTCTGAACTCCCTTGAAAGCACATCTTTACCGCTTGCAGAAACTATTCTTATTCCATCAAATATGGAGACGCCAGACTCATTGAGCATTGCTATCTCACTGAAAAACTCTGGGAGTCTTTCCTCAGCCTTTCTTATAATTCTGTTCTTGATCTCAACTATTACTGTGAGGAGGAGAAATACGGCGAAGGCTGGGAATGCAAGATCGCTGACCGAAAAATAGCCCATCCTTATCAGAACGTAAACAATTCCTGCAAGGTAAGCAAAAATGTGGAATGTGACTATCTTCATGTTAAGAAAGTGCATTGGAGTTGTGTATGGATGGAGTACAAACTTCAAAAGAGTGTTAAGAATCTTTCTGAATTTTTTAATCCTGTATCTCTTAACATTCTTGTTGTATATGAAAAAATTGGAGAAAACTGGAATCTCTCTAGCTTTTCCGATTTCTGATTTTGGATAGGGAGACATGGATATGGCAATAAAAATAAGAAAGGCTGTTGCAACTGGCAGGGTTATGTAAATTATCTTTAGATAAGCGTCCATCATCTGGTTTGAGAAGAACTTGGAAATCACAAAGACTATCAGAAGCATCATGGGAAACATGACAAAGATCGAGATATAGACTTCAAAAAGTACCTCCATGAAGCTAAGGGACTCGCTAAACACAATCTCCTGTTCCTCCTCAAACTCCTCAGACTTAGATTTGAGATACTGTGACAGACTCCCTCCTCCCTGCAGAACGACTATCAAGCTGTCAATGAAACCTGCAAATTTTTTGCTGGGGGTTGTATCTCTGACATACCTCAGACTCGTGAAAACATCCCTCTTAAACACCTCGAAACTCTTGATAAACTCCTTGAATTCAACGCTTAGCTCTCCAAATAGATTGTGAAGTTTAGATACCTCTCTCATTATGTCCACAGGGTTCAAACCACCTACAGCCATCCCGTACATCATGTTTATTGCATGTGGCATGTATCTTTCGATCTCACTTTTCCTGTTTCCAGCCACGATGAAAGGGTAGGAGAGAACAAGATATTTCACAAGCCTGTAAAGTATGTATCCCGGAATTAGAGAGAAAAGATACGGGTAGTATGGGGAATATGGAAGAGTGTGCAACAGATTCGGGTTGAAATGAATGTGAAACTTTGAGGAGAAGCTCGTGGAAGATAAATAGCTTAATATTTTTGCTGAGTAGTAGTCAAGGAAAAGCGAGATTGCAGAAAGCAAGAAGAGCTTTGTGATGATGGCAAAAGCAAGTGCGCCAATAACAAAGGCGATTATTGAGTAAAAGAGGGATAATGCAAGAAGCTCGTATGTTGTTGTTGAGAGCCTTGCAGAGAGTATCGCATTCTCTATCTCAGAATACTTCTCCTTGTTCTCCCTTACCTTTCTCGCATACCTCCGTTTTATGAATGAAGGGGCGTAAACCATTATCCATCCTCCATGTTCCTCAACTCCTCAAAAGCATACTCCTTGTCAGCATAGTAGTATGAGATATACCTTGATACTTCTCTATACCTCCTAATACCCTTTCTGCGCATTAATTCCAAGAATTCTGTTCTAGCATCAAGCTCCTTCATTAACTCAGAAATCGAGATCCCGGTTGACCTTGAGATTGCCTCAAGTTTGTTAGACTGAGAGGTTTCATGAAAGCTGTCTGTTGATGGATCCCACTTGTAAACCGGGTTTATTAGGATCTCCTTTGTGGCTGATTCTATGCCTATTACCTCCAATACTGAGCTGGCTCTCCTCTTCTTCTCATTCTTTGTTACCCACCTTGTCTGGACTATGACCGAGTCGAGATACTGTATAAGAACTCTTGGAACGTTTAAAGGCTCCTCCTCAAGCCTGTGTATGAGCTGGTTGACATCTCCAGCATGAAAGGTCGCATAAGCAGCATGACCTGTTGCCATGGCTTGAAAGAGGGTTTGAGCCTCCTTCCCTCTCACCTCGCCAACCACGATATACTCTGGTCTCTGCCTCAGAGCAGCTTTAAGCAGATCGTACATATCAATCTCCTGTCCCTCAATGCTCAATCTTGTAACTTCAGGAATCCAGTTCTCATGATAAAGCTGAATCTCCCTTGTATCCTCAATGGAAACTATCTTGCTGTCAGGTGGAATGAACATCAGGAGAGCATTCAGGGTTGTTGTTTTACCACTGGCTGTTTCACCTATAACCATGACATTCCTCTTGTGCTCTATCAGGAGCCAGAAGTATGCAAGAACCCTAGCGGAAAGTGTTCCAAGCTCCAGAAGGTTTATTGGAGTGAAGGGTTCACTTCTGAATTTTCTTATTGTGAATGTGCTACCCCTTGTTGATATCTCGCTTCCATACGTTATCTGAATTCTGCTTCCATCGGGAAGTGTTGCATCAACAATCGGATTTGCATAGCTTATGTGCTTGTTTGCTCTCTGAGCTAAAACTAGGACATAATTGTCAAGAACTTCCTTGTCGAGTTTGATGTTGGTAGCCATGTTTCCATAAACCATGTGGTAAACAAAGATGGGGATCCCATAACCATCACAGCTCACGTCTTCTATCTTCTCATCGTGAAGAATTGGCTCAACTATGCCCAAACCCAAGAAATCCCTGATAAAGTAGTACAGAATCTTGAGAAAAAGCTCATCAGAAACACTTACAGAATAATCTGAGAGAACGCTCTTGACAGTCTTTATAAGACTGTCCATCACATCATCTCTTTTTGAGTATATGAACTTCTGCCTCACGTCATCATAGATCGCTGTTAAAAGTGATGCCTCATCAGAAGAAATTTGAGGCTCTATGACATAATACCTCCTCCTGAAACTCTCAACATCCTCAATGATTTGAGCCTTTGCAACACCATCAATCACCCAGTATTCTTCAATCAACTCCTCTCCATCATTCAACTCTCTCTCCTCCACGAGGGATGCTCCACTCTCACTCATCATCTCTTTCAGGATTTGATAGTAACCATTGTACAGCATCAATTTCCCATATACCTTCAAAAAATATAAATTATTTCGTCATTAATATGGAAGGAGAATTTAAAACCCAGAAACAGAAGTGGTAGTGATGAGAGGTTCGAGTGGTGTATCAACCGTAGTAGGATTTATACTCCTTCTCCAGATCCTCATAATATTCCTGGCGTTTGTTCAAACAACCATAATTCCAGATCAGCTCAAAAAGATCGAGTCTGATAATGTTAAATCGGTAAAGAATGAAATTGAAAAGTTCTCCGCGTTAACTCTCTCTGGAGACAGGGCATACATGCTAATCAAAACTCCAAGTTACCCAGACTATCTTTTCCTGCTCACTCCTGAACCTGCTGGATTCTCGGTTCACACAGAACCATTCAAGATTAATGTTACATTTGATGCCTTTTTACCAAACGGAAGTAAAATCAGAATAGAGAGGGAATATGAGTCTAACAGAATTTACGTAAACATTACGAACTACTTCTATCCCGACACAACATTTGTTGTTGAGAATACCGCAGTATTTCAAAGAAGCGATGGAGGAACAGGAGTAGCAGTGGAGCAGCAGATGGTGAAGAATGGTGTGAATCTAGTAATCCTAAAGGGAAACCTTTCATCAGCCTACAACTCACCCAAGGAATTTGTTTTTCAATCCATTTCTTCTGGCGGAAGAATTTATGCAGAAAACATCAGCATTGAATTCAAAAGCATAAAACCAGATTACTGGGGCTCTCTAGGCTACACCGTAAATGGAGAAAATGTCAGAATAAACATCTCTTCCGGGTTTTTCAGCGTTAATGTTCTGTCTCTTGAATCCATGTCTCAATTGCCTAGCATGATGATAAAAACCAACTCCTTCGATACATACACGCTCTCCACAGGAGATGTTATCGAGCTTGGAGTCCAGATACTAGACAGATATCTCAACCCTGTATCGGGAGTGAACGTTAATGTTTCGAAAAGCAATGACATCGGATCTCTAACTCCATCAACACTAAAAACAGATGCAAATGGAAGGGCTGTTGTATCATTCAGGGCAACAAAAATTGGGAGCTGCGACATTACATTTACCTCTGGAAGTCTAACTGCAAGGTATTCTATAAACGTTGTTTCAACAAACATTTCTAGTGGTGGAATTTTACAGGTTAGCTGGCTCAACTCTTCCGGGACATGGGATGCAAGAAAGGATGGGTCGAGAAAGATTCTTGCTGTAAGGGTTACAGACGCATCATCAAATCCTGTTCCAAATGTCAATGTGAATTTCTTCACATCCAACACATCTGTAATTGAGCTTAACAGAAGCATTGCAACAACAAACAGCAATGGGATTGCTTTTGTTGAGGCAGCCGCAAAAGCCAATGGAAGTGCAAGGATCTACGCTTTTGCTGGAGATGCGGGAGATGTTATCGAGCTCACGGTAATTAATGCAACAGGATTATGGCTTTCAGGCTGGAGTTACAGAATTCCGATATACATTAAGGAAAACTCTGGAAGTGATCTGAATGACTATCAAGTTCTCATTCAGCTTGACGGCTCATTCAACTGGAGCGCTGTGAAGAGCGATGGTTCTGACATACGCTTTACAGATGTTGCAAACAACCCCTTGAACTACTGGATTGAGGAATGGAACTATGGTTCCTCAGCAAGAATATGGGTAAAGGTAAGTCTTCAGGCAAATGAGAACAAGAC
>WAJY01000279.1 GCA_015523645.1 Geoglobus sp.
CTTTTTTGAATCAACCCTCACAATTTTCACAGAATCACCTTGCTCAAATACTTGAAAGACACACCAGAGCTTTTTACAAGCCTAACAAAGGCTCTCTTTTCCCTCTCATCCACCCTTGCATAATAGTGGGCTCTTTCGAGTATGTAAGGATATCCCGAGGTGGAGCCAAGCCTACACTCAGCAAAAACAACCTTCATGATATCCCCAGCCTTGGAACTGCACCACTCTGGAATTTCTATTCTTGAAGGAAGAGAAGGATTTGATTTGAAATATATTGCATTCAGAGGAGATTTAGTCTTAATCGGAGATGTGTACTCATACAGCTCAAGGCAATCAGCTAACAAGTAGGAGTCGTAGACCGGATAGCCAAGATCTCTGGTGTAGCTTCTGTCAACATATCCTATAACAGGAACTTCAAATTTTTCAGATAATTCTATGAGGCTGTCAATCTCCTTCTGATATGCCTTTTTCAACGCTTCGCTCAGCTCTGAAGTATAGAAAGCTCCCAAACTACCGTCAAAAAATGCATAATCAATACTGTCTATTTTGCTCTTGATCATCTCTACCTCAAGTCTGAACCTCTCAAGCTCCATGTTTGTGTCCAAAACTATTCTGCTTTTGTAAGAGACATCATAGTCCCCCTTTCCATGATAAACCGTGATTCCAGCTGATTGAACACCTCCAAATGGTATTCCGAAATCCTTTAGCGGATTGATCTGGCTTCCATCCACACCCAATACCCTTAGTCCATCAAGAATTTCAAACTCATCCCTCAACTCAACTCCTCTCTTTTCAATATCTATTCTGTAGTCTCTTTCCCTTATCTCTCTTATTTTCTCAATAAATTTCTCCAGATTGTCAAACAGCTTTCCTTCCATCATCCCTCACACTCACACCATTTTCTTTTCTTATCCTTACAGCATTTTCAACCATCTCCTCAAACGTGTCATCGTGACTGATAACAAAAATCTGTCTAAATTCAGCTATCCTAGATATCTGGCTTGCGAAATTCCTCCTTCTCTCAGCATCCATGTTCTGAGTTGGCTCATCCAAAAAGACAATTGGTGAGGAGGATAAGATTTTAAGGAGTGCCAATCTGACAGCTATTGCTGAAACCATCTGCTCACCACCACTCATCTGCCTGAAGTCAATCTCTCTGCCCATGTATCTTGCTTTAATTCCATAATCCTCCTTCCATTCTATCTGCCAGCTGTAATCATCCATTATCTCGCAGAATATCCTGTTTGCCTCAAGCGAGATAGCCTGAGAATACATTCTCGCAAGCTCGGGAACTGCCTTTCTGAAGACATCTCTCAAATCCTTGACAAAACGAAGCTTCTCGTCCAAAAATTTTTTCCGCCTTACAAGACTCTCAAATTTTTCTTTTTCCTCTTCAAGCTTCAAAACCTCTTTTTTGAGCATTTCAAGGTTTCTCTCAACTCCAGCAATTTCCCCAGAGAGTCTTGAAACCTCTGAATTCAACTCATTAAATTTTTTCTCACTCCCTTTTAGTCTATTCTCATCAAATTTCTCTCTTATGCCATCAATTCTTGCATTTATGCTATCAAGCTTTTCCTTGTACATCAAAATCTCATTTTCAACCTTCTCCTTCTCCAGCCTCAGCTTTTCCTTTTCCCTTACCTTTTCCGAAACTCTGAGATAGGACTCATAATCTCCTCTCAGCTCATTCATCTTTCTCTCAATTTCCCTTATCTTGCTTTTTTCAGTCTTCAAGCTCTCCTCTATTTCATTGAGTCTTAAAACCTCCTCTTTTAACGATGAAACAATTTTTTCAAGATTTTTTAAATCTAATCTGAGATCCTCGATCTCCTTAAGCAGCCTTCTTTTTACTTCAAGCTTTGATTCGCTTCCAGAAACTTTCTCTAGCTCTTTTTCTACCTCCTCTCTCTCTTTCAATTTCTCCTCAATCCTGGAAAGCCTTTCTCTTTGCTCTTCAAGCTCCCTCTTCTTCCTCATCAACTCCTCCTCAATTTTTGCAATCTTCTTCACTTCAAAGCCAATAGTAAAGACAACCTTTTCAATTTCCTGTTTTTTCTTCATAGCTCTTTCGGCAACTTCAAGCTTTTCCTTAAGAATCTTCAGCCTCTCAGCTTCACTCTCTAGCTCCTTTTCATACCTCTGCCTCTCCCCTTTAATTCTGTCACATTCCTCATTCAAGACAGGGCAAATTCCATCTCCAATTACCCTGATCATTTCCTTAATATCCAAAATCTTTTGTTCCGACCTCAACACAGCTTTTCTCAATTTGTCAACCTTTTCATCAATTGAAGAGAGCTTTTTAAGTTTTTCAGAGAGAGATTTGAGCTCATTTTCCTTCTTCTTCAAGCGCTTGATCTCATCTTCCTTCTCTCTCAATTCTCCCTCAAGCTGATCTATCAATGCTAAAATCCCATCCCTCTCTGAAACAGCCTTTTCAATCTTCAAAAACTCCTCTCTAAGAGTTTTTTCCCTCTCTGCAAGCTGTTCAATTCCTTTTAACTTCTCAACTTCCCTTTCTTTCCCCTCGATATCTCTTTTCTTTGACTCTATCTCGGCTCTCAGCCTGATCAATGTTTCCTTTTTCTTTTTCAACAACTCATTCTGCCTTTCAAGCTGGTCAACCCTCCTTTTAACATACTCAAGCTCCTTTTCCAGCTTTCGATATTCTTCATAGCCAAGCTTGAGTTTCTTAAGTTCTCCTTCAAGTTTTTCCATCTCTGAAACTTTGCTTGAAATTTTATCAAGCTCTCTCTTTAAAAACTCAATCTGCCTTGTTACGTGCTCCCTTTCCCTCTCAAGTCCATCAAGCTCTTCCTCAATCCTTTTCAATTCTAACAACTCTTTTTGAATCCGGGATAACTCTTCAGACTTCTTTTTTAATATCGATTTAAGCTTCAAGTGCTCTTTCTCAATTTTTCTTAGCTCTTCTTTTTTCTTTTCCAGTACAGAAATTCTGTCACTAGAAACTGCCAAATCCTTCTCAACTTCAGCTATTTCTCTCTCAATAAGATTCTGGTATTCTCTACTTCTCTCAAAAGCCTTTCTGTATCTCTCTATACCTAAAAGGGGGGAGAAAACAGATTCTCTAGAACTTGCACTTAGCATGAAATGGGAAACCATATTTCCCTGATTTACACCGATGGCATTTTCAAACACAATCTCGGGCTCAACATCCAGATTGAAGTGTTTTTTGACCCATTCCTTCACAGCCTTAACACCTTCAGCAACTCTTCCAAATTCTGGATCTTCAACATAGTATTCGGCTGTCCTGTCTCTTTCAATCTTTCTCACAACAACATACCTCCTTTCATCTGCCGGACTTTCAAGGATTACCCTTATCTCACCCCTGCTTTCCCCTCTTCTAATGAAGTCAGATATGTTGTAGGGCAGGGTGTTGAAAATAGCAAAGCCTATAGCCTCAAGAATTGTAGATTTTCCAGCTCCATTTTCTCCTATGATGGCATTGACTCCCCTCGTAAACTCTATTCTCTCTGCCTTGTAGCTTTTTATGTTTTCAAGGTAAACTTGGTGTATCATTCTGTCTCCCACCACCTCCACTCCTCTTCTTCCTCAACTTCCTCAGCCTCTTTTAGCCTCTCAGAAAGAAGCTGGGTTACAATCTCTTCAACCTCATTGATTTCTCCAGCGGTAAATAGCTCCTTTAATGTTAAAACTACCTCATCTATCCCTTCATATCCAAAACCCTTCAGTATTGCTGATATCACCTCTCTCTCTATCTCCGTCTTGCTTGAATATGAAGTTGTGAGAGCCTGAAGAGTACCCCTCGAATAATCCACTTCAACTCTCAAAACCAGCGGTTCCAAGATTTCACTGGCTATCCTTTCAATCTTCTCCCGATCCAAGTTTTTATCAGCCTTAATTCTCAAAAGAACAACCTCTCCTTTACTGCCCTTTTCATGTAAGAGTCTCTGTCTAAGATCTTCGTAATCCACGAAATTCAGCTCAATAACCCTAAAAACTCTGGGAGTGTAGAAGGAGGTTACATGTCTCCACCTCATCTCCCCATCTCTCTCAATCAAAAAGAATCCCTTTTCAAAGCTGTATTCCAGGATATCACATGTCTCAAGACTCCCCGGATTGAAAATATACTCATTTTCAATGTATTTCTTGTGGATGTGCCCAAGAGCAACATAATCTATTTTGCTATCATATCTGTAAAGAATCTGGGAATTTATGCATCCATAGATGTTCATGTATCCCTCAAGCCCAAAATGGGACATGAATACTGTGAATCCATCCCTCTTTATCATTGGCAGATAGCTCCCCAAAATTCTTTCTGTCAGCATGCCATAATACTTCAGTCCATAAACCCTAGCCTCACCAAGATCCACATATGCTCCACTCTCTCCATCCCACTCCTCGATAACTATTTCACCACCTTCAAAAGATGGTTTCAGGTTTATAACAAGATTCCGAGCCTGTAAGTAATCTATCCAGCTAAATCTCTCTCTGAAATATGTGGAGTCATGGTTTCCCTCTACAACCAGAACAGGTTTCTTGCACTTTTCCAAAACAACAGTTGCTTGGGCTAGAGTGACAGGATCCATCTCACTCTTTTTATGAAAGAGGTCTCCTGCAATAAGTATGAAATCCACATTTTCCATTTCAGCAAACTCGATAGCTTTTTTGAAAGCCTGAGCAAAATCCAAAGCTCTCTTATCACTTTTATACTGCCTGTATCCAAGATGTGCATCGGCAATATGGGCAAACTTCACAGCATTCTCTTAACATTCTCAAAGTATTTACCATTTCTCATAGACAAAATGTGAATTATAAAACTTACATGAAAAATTATATTTCGGCTTCAAAATCCTCAACAGAGTATGTGAATTCTGTGAAAC
>WAJY01000280.1 GCA_015523645.1 Geoglobus sp.
CCTAAAAACTTGGTAATGATCTCAAATCATCCAGATAGTGTCTTATCTGAGCTCTAAATTGTTTAAGCAAATCAATAAGCTCATCTAAGGCTTTAAGTCACCAGCTTTGTCTTTAAAAGTCCCAAGAAATCTCTCACCTTTGACATTAGATGCTTCTCTCATTCTCTTAAGAAATCTAACGAGCATCTTTATGCGAATGTAAGTTTGCAGATAAGGTTGAGCACCCCTTCATGTTACCTTCTAGTAAAAGTTTCAAAAGATAGGCTGTAAAAGCTAGTTATAGAAAATGTTAGCCGAGTAAGAAAAACAACTAGACATTCAAAAATGGCTGAGAAGAAAAAAACAGTAGATGAGATAGAGAATGTCAAAAATTTTCGAGTTATGGAAGTATGGTGGATTGTATGTTTTAGCCTTGTACCAAAACGAGGAAAGACAATCATGGTACTGCTCTCGGAAATGCTCATAGAGAGACACTTTAAATCAGGAGCAAAAAACGAGCTGTTTTCGCCTTTATCTATAATTCAATCAAAGCAGTTGCATTTCGAGTAGAATGATTGGAATAGAAATACTCGTTTCTTCGAAAATTAATGTGCTTGAAGAGATTGTGTGAAGATGAGCATCTCTTTTGACAGGTTTGCAGTTTAGGGGATACATTAAAAATTAGAAAACAGTTGAAGCATCTTGCCAGTCCTTAAGAGTTTAACAGGAATTTTGGCGAGATAGGGAGAGACTTGAAAGGGAAATGAATTGTTTGATAAAGCTTCGCGATGCATGACATTCCATACCTTCTTATCCACATACGTTAGAGTTAAAAATTCATCGCCAGTTTTACATGCATGGGTAAAACTTTGACAGAAAAAATCTTTACCAAAGCAAGCGATAAAGACGTTAAGGCTGGAGAATATGTTTTTGCGAGGATAGACAGGGCAATGATCCATGACATTACTGGTCCATTGGCGATTAAGGCTTTCAAGGAAATTGCAGGTGAGGATGGAAAAGTCTGGGATAGTAAAAAGATAATCATCGCATTTGATCATCAGGTTCCTGCTGACAGCATAAATGCTGCTGAAAATCACAAAATGCTGAGGAAGTTTGCTGAAAAGCAAGGAATTCTGAACTACGATGTTTATGAGGGTATAGCACATCAGATCATGGTTGAAAAAGGGCATGTCCTTCCGGGGATGGTTGTTGTTGGAGCTGACAGCCACACATGCATGTATGGGGCTTTGGGAGCCTTTGCAACCGGTATAGGATCTACAGATATGGGAGCTGTGTTTGCTCTCGGCAAGCTCTGGTTCAGGGTTCCAGAAACGATCAGATTTGATATTCATGGGAAGCTGCAGAAAGGTGTGTACAGCAAGGATCTTATCCTTTATCTCATAGGGATGATTGGTGCTGATGGAGCAAACTACAAGGCTGTTGAATTTTCGGGTTCGGCGATAAGAGAGATGGACATGTCACAGCGCTTCACAATCACAAACATGGCAATTGAGATGGGAGGAAAAAGCGGAATAATTGAGCCAGATAAAGAGACAGAAAGATATCTCAGAAATTCTGGAGTTGATACAGGTATTGAGGACTGGGAATGGTTGAAGAGCGATGAGGATGCAGAATTTTTCATGAGGTATGAGGTGAATGCTGGAGATATTGAGCCAATGGTCGCCCTGCCTCACTCGGTTGATAATGTTAAACCCGTGAGGGAGGTTGAGGGAGTAAAGGCAGATCAGGTGTTCATAGGCTCATGCACAAACGGCAGATATGAAGACCTTAAAATAGCAGCGAAAATTCTGAAAGGAGAGAAGGTTGCTAGGGGGACAAGACTCATAATCATTCCAGCCTCAAGATCGGAATACGTTAAAGCGTTGAAGGAAGGGCTCATCGATGTTTTCATTGAAGCCGGAGCAATTGTGGAATTTCCAAGCTGTGGACCATGCATGGGAGGAAGCTTTGGATTGATTGCAAGCAATGAAACAAGCATCTCAACATCCAACAGGAACTTCATTGGAAGACAGGGAAGTCCTGAAGGGAGAGTCTATCTTGTCTCTCCGGCAACAGCTGCTGCAACAGCCATCTACGGTGTGCTTACCGATCCTAGGGAGGTTTTGTGAGATTAGAGTAAAGAATCTTGGTAATGCTAATTTTTGCAGAGTTTTTTAATATAGCTTGAATATTTGGTTAGGGAATCAGTGGAAGGCGAGCGTGGTAAGGAGACATAATATCAGTGATCTCATTGCTTAAATAATTTTCAACAATTGATCAGCAGGAAATCCCCAATCTTTAGCTTTTGATGACGAATTGCTCCCAAATCTGAGTCTTTTTCTTTTTAATAAGTCAATTTGAGTTGAGTGTGCTCGTGGTTCACGCTAAGGGACTACACCGGGGGATAGTATGATTGTTATCAGAGATATCATGCTTAAGAAGCTGCATACTACTTGTATTG
>WAJY01000281.1 GCA_015523645.1 Geoglobus sp.
CCAAACGAGCTTCTTTTAATTTTGGTAATAGCTGTGCTTTTATTCGGGGCAAACAAGCTTCCTGAACTTGCAAGAAGTGTTGGAAAGGCAACAGGAGAGTTCAAAAAGGCTCAGAGAGAAGCGGAGCTTGAACTCATAGAGTTTGAGAGAAGTCTTAGAGAGGGAAAGTATGAGAAAAGGGAGGAAGAGAAGAGAAAAAAGCTTGAAGAGATGGCAAAATCACTGAAGATAGACTACGAAGGAAAAAGTGATGATGAGCTGCTGGATGAGATAAGAAAGGCAATTCCAAGGGAGAAAGCTGAACCATAGCCTTTTTCATCACTTAACGCATTGACTTTTTTGATTTGTTCTCATAAAACCTAACCGCAAAGTTTTTAAACTTCTGAAAATTAGGTAAGAAAAGTAAGAATAATCTTGTGAAAGAATGAAGGGTGAATGCAGAAAGTCTAGGCTTGTTTATGGAGTTGTTACGGTTAGTGATAAGGGTCAGATTGCCATTCCAGCTGATCTGAGGAGAGATCTTGGTATAAATCAGGGAGACAAGCTCTTCGTAATAAAAAGAGCTGATGAAGCTGGATTTACACTCATAAAGCTGGAGAAGATGGATGAGATAATTTCTGGAATTCAGGGTGATGAAAGCTTTTTTAAAAAGAGGGGGTGATGGTATGGCAACTTGTAGGGAGTGTAAGTATTACAAGCCAATAGATGAAGAGAAAGGAGACTGTTTTGGTGTTGAAGTCTCCGGAGACATGGATGCTGAAAAGTGCCCGGCAAATGCCTTCGAGCCTAAGTAGTCTTGTGAGGAGTATGAAAGGAAAGGAATTTGAAACTGCTAATTTTATTTTTCAGGAAATTAAGAAAGGGGTTACTTACGATTCTGTTTCCTCAATCAAAGAAATGGTAGGTAAGGAAAGAACAGAAAAAATCAGCATAACAAAAACACCTTTCCTGAATTCAGTTGGAAAAGAGCTTGGTAAGCTTCTGATTGAAGAGCGTTGTGAACTTGATGAACTTTTAAAGCTCTGGAAATTATCGAAAGCAGAGGACAAGAAGCTTGAACAGGGTTTAAAAGGTGGTAGAGAAATTAGGCTGATAATTGTTAGTGCTTTGGGGGAGGTGAGAAAGAAAGAGAGCAAGCTAGCTGAAAAATTTCTTCTTGAAATCATCCAAGATCTGTCAGACTGGGAAGTTTGTGATCAGCTAGCTCTCAGGGTTTTGTCCAATCTTGCAACTAAAGATAAACACAGGATTTTTTCGCTGATGGGAGAACTAGTTAAATCTGAGAACAAATGGATAAGAAGGCTTGCTATCGCTACAATTCCACCTTACATAAGGGCAAATAGGAGTGAATCAAAGCTCTGTCTGGAATTTTTGTGCAATGTTATGGAGGAGAAGGACAAGGATGTGCAGAGAGCCGTTGCTTGGGCTTTGAGAGAGATCTCAAAGAAAGATTCTAACTTGGCATTTGAGTTTTTGAAAAAATGGGCTAAGGCTGATAGCAAGGATGCTAAAAAGATTGTTAGGGAGGGCATGAGAAAGCTCTCAGAAGTACAGCAGGAAGATTTAAGGAAAATTATGGGATTGATATGATAAACCTTTTCGGTTACAGAGTTAATGTTGTCTTTATAGCAAAACAGGATGAAGTTTTCGGATATGCTTGGCATTATTCGAGAGAGAAGGCATTTCAGCATTTAAGCAAGATCATGGAATATCATGGTTTAGATGGAGAGATAAAGGAGGATAAAGGACTTGAAGACTGGC
This sequence comes from Geoglobus sp., assembly GCA_015523645.1. Lineage (GTDB taxonomy): Archaea > Halobacteriota > Archaeoglobi > Archaeoglobales > Archaeoglobaceae > Geoglobus. The sequence goes on from WAJY01000281.1 coordinate 1,762, forward strand.
TTCAGGAAAAACTCGATGAGGTTGTTGTTAGGGGCAAAGCCTTCAAGCTTCCTGAATTCAACTACAGGAACAGAAGGGTTTATGAGGAAATAATGAAGATACCGAAAGGGAAAACAGCCACCTATTCCGAGATAGCAAGAAAATCTGGAGTGAGGTATGGGGAATTGCTATCTTGTTTAATGAAAAATCCCTTTCAGATTCTGATCCCCTGTCACAGACTTGTAACAAAGAGAAGAACCCTGATGGGATTCTACCCATTGGGAGTAGATTTGAAAAGAAAGCTGCTTTGCATCGAGGGAGCTGATCTCAATGAGGAGAATTCTTGTTAAATCTGCGTTAAACAAACACAGAAAAAGAGATAGCTGGTTTCTCGACGACTACTCAGTCAATCCATACTCAGGTTGTTCGTTTAACTGCATATACTGCTACACCAGAGGTAGCAGATATGGAAGCTCTGAAAAAGGGTTAGCGATCAAGGCTAATCTTCCTGAAGTTCTGGAGAAACAGCTGAAAAATAGGGCAAGGAAAGGAGAGTATGGAATTATAGCAATTTCAACATCAACCGAGCCCTATCAAAGGATAGAAGAAAAGGAAAGACTTACAAGAAAGGTTCTTGAAATTGCACTGAAATACAGGTTTCCTGTCCACATCCTAACAAAATCTACCCTGGTTCTTAGAGATCTAGACATTCTAGGTGAAATAGATGAGAGAGCAGTATTACCAGATGATCTTTCAGAGAAATTGGAGCATAAAGCGATAGTCAACTTCTCAATTTCAACCCTAGATGAGAGGGTTTCAAGAGTTTTGGAACCGGCATCTCCTTCTCCATCTGAAAGACTTGAGGCTATGGAGAAATGCAGAGAGCATGGTTTTTTCGCGGGAGTCTCCTTTATCCCTGTTTTACCTTTCATTTCAGACGGAAAGAAGGCTCTTGATGATGGAATAAGGGAGGTAAAGAGGCATGATGGGAAATTCATCTTTGTTGGAGCTTTAACTCTCTTTGGGGAAAAGCCTGAGGATTGCAAAACCCTCTACTACAACTTTCTTAAAAAACACTTTCCCGAGTTGATTCCGAGATACAACAGACTTTACAGGATTCATTCCCAGCCTTCAAAAGAATACCAGTCCAAGCTTGAAACCCTAGCAAAAAGACTGTGTGAAAAGCATGGAGTTGGTTACAAATTGCTCTAGCATTCAAGATTCATAGCATAAGAAATTAATACTCCCAGATAACTATTCTGAGCATGGAAAGTCTGTTGAAAAAAATTACAGATTACAAGTGGGAACTGCCGAAGTCTCACAAACAGGGAATGAAAGTCCCGGCATATTTCTACATAAACAGAAAGCTGATGGAACTTCTTGAAAGAGATGCAGTTGAGCAAGCTTCAAATGTTGCGACGATGCCAGGAATTCAGCTTGCATCTCTGGTGATGCCTGACGTGCATGTTGGATACGGATTTCCAATTGGAGGAGTTGCTGGATTTGATGCGGAAAATGGTGTGATAAGTCCTGGAGGGGTTGGTTTTGACATAAACTGTGGTGTTAGGCTGTTAAGATCAAATCTCAGAGTTGATGATGTGAAACCAAGGATTAAAAACCTGATTGATGAGCTTTTCATAAGCATTCCCTCAGGGGTTGGTAGTGAGAGCAAGCTCAGGGTTAGCGATAAAGACCTTGACGAGATCTTTGTTATGGGTGTGAAGTGGGCTATTGAGAACGGATATGGAAGTGAGGAAGATGCAGACAGATGTGAGGAAAATGGGGCATTAGATGGTGCAAAGCCGGAGGTTGTGAGCAAGAAAGCAAGGGACAGGGGCAGAGGTCAGCTTGGAACTTTGGGGAGTGGAAATCATTTTCTTGAGGTTCAGTATGTTGACAGGATTTTTGATGAGGAAATTGCTAAGGCTTTCGGGCTCGAAGAGGGAATGGTTGCGGTTATGATACACACTGGAAGTAGAGGCTTGGGACATCAGGTTTGTACAGACTTCCTAACTGTTTTAGACAAGGCTGTTAAGAAATACAGGATAAGATTGCCAGACAGACAGCTTGCGTGCGCTCCAATAAACAGCAAGGAGGGAGAAGACTACTTCGGTGGAATGGCATCTTCTGCAAACTTTGCTTGGACAAACAGGCAGATAATAACCCACTGGGTCAGACAAGTCTTTGAAAGAGTTTTTGGAATGAGTCAGGAAGATCTTGGAATGGATCTTGTTTATGATGTCGCTCACAACATAGCAAAGTTCGAGAAACATGCTGTTGATGGAGAGAAGATTGAGGTGGTTGTTCACAGAAAGGGAGCGACAAGGGCTTTTGGTCCTGGAAGCCCAGAAATCCCACTGAAATACAGGGATGTAGGACAGCCAGTCATAATTCCAGGAAGCATGGGCACTCCCAGCTATGTTCTTGTTGGAACGAGAAAGGCTATGGAAGAAACATTTGGCTCAACATGCCACGGGAGTGGGAGAGTTATGAGCAGAGCGATGGCTAAGAGAAAGCTAAGGGGAGACAGGATCAAGGCTGATTTGATGAGGGAGGGAATATATGTAAGGGCAACACATGGAGCATTGCTCGCTGAAGAGGCTCCACAGGCATACAAGAAGAGCGATGATGTTGTTGAGGTTGTTGAAAAAGCAGGAATCTCCAAGATTGTTGCCAGGCTTAAGCCATTGGGAGTTGCCAAGGGATGATAAGAAAGATCAGCATAGAAAAAGGAGTGAGTGTAGCTGAACTTCTCGATCAATTTGCAGAGACTGCATTTAATGCTAGAAGGCTTGGTGAGGCTGGCAGAATCTACACTCAAATGCTTAAGGAGAATGCCTTCATTTTTTTCAGCCTTGCAGGTGCGATGATGCCTGCGGGAATGGGAAATGTTGTGAGAGGTTTTGTTGAGAACGATTTTGTTGATGCAATCGTCACAACTGGTGCAAACGTAACCCATGAGATTGCCGATGCACTTGGCTATAGCCATTTCAAGGGGGATGAGAATGCAGATGACGTTGAGCTGAGCAAGAGGAATGTAAACAGAATCTATGATGTGTATATTGAGAATGAGGCATTTGAAGGCGTTGAAAGCTTTGTCTCAAAGATATTCCAGGAGCTGGAAGGAAGGTATTCGAGCTTTGAAATAGTGTGGAGCGTTGGAAGAAACTTGCCTAAAACCTCATTTCTGAGAATTTGCTATGAGAAGAAGATACCAGTTTTTTGCCCTACCCTGCATGATTCAATTCTGGGCTTGCACCTCTACATTCATGGAAAAAAACTTGTTTACGATCCAAGGAAGGATGTTGAGGAGATCGTGAATCTCTGCTTTCAGGATGAAAAAATGGGGGCTCTTATAGTTGGTGGAGGTGTTCCCAAAAACTTCGTTTTGCAGGCAATGCTTCTGGGCAAGGGATTTGATTATGCAATACAGATAACAACAGATTCTCCCCACTGGGGAGGTTTGAGTGGTGCAACACTGGATGAGGCTAAGAGTTGGTGCAAGCTAACTCAAGACGCAAGATCTGTAACAGTTTACTGTGATGCAACAATAGCCCTACCTATTCTCTATGCATATCTGCTAGACCGCTCTCAACAAGAAAATTTTTAAAAGTGGTTAAGAAGCTAAGGATAGATGATTGAATCTTGGCAAGAATACAGGATTATAAATGAAGCACTTCACAATCTCATAAGCAAGGTAGACACGCTACCAAAAATTAAAAAAGCTTTGCTTCATTTGCTAAAGGCTGGAGGAAAAAGAACAAGACCAATAATTGTACTTCTGAGTGGAAAACTGGCAGGAGGAGACTACAAGTCCCTTTTGGACATGGCAATTGCCGTAGAATTGATTCATACTGCAAGCCTTGCTCATGATGACATAATCGATAAGGGTGTTGTCAGGAGAAACGTTGAGACTCTTAATGTCAAGTACGACCCATCTCTTGCAATGCTTGTTGGAGACTGGCTGATCTCAAAATCTGTTGAGCTAACTTCAAAGTATGGAGAGGAGGTTGTTAGGAACTTTGCAAAGACCGGAATGGTGATGAGTGAGGGAGAGGTGCTGGATGTTTATAGCATAACAGAGAACTTTACAGAAAGGGAATACTTCAAGTGCATTGGGTACAAAACTGCATCTCTGTTTGCCTATTCAGCTAAAAATGCCTTTAAATACATCTCCAAGGACAATGAAAAGTCAGAGAGATTGTATCAGTACGGACTTAATCTCGGGATAGCTTATCAGCTTGTTGACGATCTCCTTGAGTATCTTGAAATATTCGAGGACAAGAAAAGTGAATTTGAGTCACTAACACTTCCTTTAATTCTTGAAAGGAGATTTGGCTTTAGAGAGTCTGTCGAGAGGGTATTAAGTCTAATAAGGGAGTTTACAGAAAAGAGTAAAAAGGCTCTTGAAATATTCCCCGCCTCTGAGGCAAAAGAGAAGCTTTTGAGCATAATAGATTATCTAACTGTAAACATGATAAGGAATTATGTGAGCAAGAATAGAGAAGTTATATCAATACTTGAGTCTTACAATCCTTGAGGAGTTTCTCAACATCTTCTCCAGATCTGTTCCCGCTCCTTTTGCCACTTTTTCAGCCATCTCTTTCGTAAGAAAATCTTTTGGAGAGTGGGCATCTGTATTGAGAATAAGCTTTACATTGAACTCCTCAGCCATCCTAGCAACATGTCCATTTGTGAGAGAATGTCCGAACCTGGAGGTTATTTCAAAGTGAACTCCGTTTTCTCCGGCAATTTCTGAAGTTTTCTCATCAACAAGTCCAGGGTGGGCTAGTATGTCGATCTCCTCATTCACAGCG
>WAJY01000282.1 GCA_015523645.1 Geoglobus sp.
AGAGATTGGGAAAATTGCAATCGATTTGGGAGGAACTGCAAGTGGAGAACATGGTATTGGTTTGTTGAAGAAAGATCTATTGAGATATGAATTTGAAAAGAGAGGTTCTTTGCTGGCTCTCCCTATTATGAGGGAGATAAAGAGGATATTCGATCCTGACATGATTTTAAATCCAGGAAAGGTGTTTGACTGTGAGTAAGCTTGAAATTCCATACAAGGATTACAGAAAGTGCTCTCTTTGCGGCTACTGTGAAATAAACTGTCCCACCTTCCTGGAATATAGAGATCTTCTGAAGGGTCCAAGATGGAGGGTTCAAAGCACAATTCTGCTTGATGAAGGGAGAGTAAGCTTAGGAGAAAGGGTTGTTGAAGCTCTCTATTCATGCTTAACATGTGGATCTTGCAACTTGAAGTGCCCATTAAACTTCAACATACCAGAGATAATCGTTAAAGGCAGGACCAAAGCAAATTCTGGAGTAAGTGACTTTCTGCCTCAGAATAGGTTTATAGCTTCCCAAATTAAAAAACACAAGAACCCTCTTGGTTTTAAATCAAAAAACAGATGGGCAGAAGAGCTTGGAATACCTCAAAAAGGCAAGACAATGCTGTTTGTTGGTTGCATGTATCCATATATTGACAAGTTGGAGGTTTTTCTCGAGCTGTCTCTGAGAATTGGGGTTAAAAGACTATCATCACTTGCCAGTCTCCTTTACAAGTTTGGATTCAACAAGGCGATTGGTAATTTGTGGAGAGCCAAAGAGAATAGATTGTACAAAATTGCTCATGTTCTGAAATCCCTTGGATATGAACTATCTTATTTAAGAGATGAACCATGCTGTGGAGAGATTCTGTACAACATGGGATTTTTTGAGGAGTTTGAAGCTCATGCAAGACGCTTCGCAGAATATTTAAAAGAGAAAGGAGTTAAAGAGATAATCAGCCTGTCTCCTTTTTGCGGGTACACCTTAAAAGAGATATATCCCAAAATCATTGATTGGTGGGATATAGAGGTCATCACACTGGTGGAGGCAGTAGAGGAGAGATTTGAGGGAGGTAGCATTGAAGAGTTGAGAGTAACGTATCATGACCCATGCTATTATTCAAGACACCTTGCAATTATCGATGAGCCTAGAATGATCATGGAAAGGATTAAAGGGATAGAATTAGTTGAACCTAAGCATCACGGAGTTAATACTCGCTGTGTTGGTGATGGAGGAGTTGAGCTCTATTATCCAGATTATGCTTACAGGGTTGCTGAAATAAGGGTTAGGGAACTTCTGGATACAAAGGCGAGAGTTATTGTGACGCAATGCCCAGCTTGCATAGCAATGATTGAGTGGGTAGTAAAAAAGAAAAATTTAGGTGTTGAAGTGAAGGACATTGGCGAGGTTGTTTTTGACTCAATGCATCACCATTCAAATGGGTAATAGCCCAAAGCAACGTCCAAGCGTGCCCTCTGAGCACCCCCAAGCCAGAGTTGGAGTATTTTGCAATCCCTGAGATACTTCTCAACGTGTCCATCTGCAGAATATCCATAGGCACCCATCAGCTCCATAGCCTTGTTTGTCACCCAAACAGCAAAATCGCAAGCATACACTTTTGCTGCCGATGCCCTTGCAAGTCTGCTTGGAGTCCAGCCTCTCCCATATATCTTGGGATGATCAGCCATCCATGCCACTTGCATGTAGTATGCTCTTGCCGTTTCAATTGCTATTGCCATGTCTGCCAGAATGCTTGCATGCAAGGAGTGCTCTCTCACAGCCTTACCTGCAATCTCTCTTTCCTTGGTGTACTCCAGAACAATCTCAAAAACAGCCTGAGCAACTCCTACAGCTATTGCTGCTGTTCCAAGCCTACCTCCAGCTATTATTGCATGCAGGATCTTTGCATCTTTCCCACTTTCGGCAATGCGATACTCTTTTGGCACTCTAACATTATCATAGAAGATCTCGGTGTTGATGTCTGTCCAGCACATTCCCATCTTCTCTATAGGCTTTCCAAAAGATAGCCCTTCAGCATCCGGGGGAACGTAGATGAGGGCTATTCCGTCATCTCCTTTCCTTGGATCTGTTGTGCACACAGTACAATAGACTATGTCGGCTATGCTAGCCCCGCTTGGCCATATCTTGTGTCCGTTTATTACCCACTCATCTCCATCGAGTGTTGCTTTTGTCCTTATTGTTCTGCCATGGAGTGTTGGGTCTTCTATGTTCGCTCCTCCTTGAGGCTCTGTTATAGCCATGCATGCTGTATGAGGTTCATCATCACATATCTTTCTTCCAAAAATCTCTAACAAGTCCCTTCTTCCTGCTATTAAAGCCGGACCCATAACCCATGGAATTATTGAAAGATGTGTTGCAAGCCCACAATCTCCCCTTGCAATCTCCTCCCAAACCATGCACATCGTTACTGTAGAATTTATTCCAAGCCCTCCTATCTCCTCAGGAAGAAACGCTCTTTGAACTCCTAAGTCAACTAGCCCCTTGTGAAGTTCTCTGAACGTTGCTTTTGCAAGCTTTTCATCATGATGCCAGCCACCATCGAGGTCTCTGCGTCGGGGCATTATCTCATTTTCAACAAACTCATGGACAGCCTCAACAATCTCCCAGTCCTCTGGCTTCGCTATTGCTCCAACAAATCTTTTCCTAATTCCCATCATTTCTTCCATTCTGTTCATGGAATATCTAGAAAGGCGATCAAATAATTGATTTTTGATTGAAATTCAAGAAATTTTAAAAAATAAAAATGGCAAAGCTTAACCTCTTTTAAGCTCCTTTTTCTCCCATTCCTCAATTCCAGCCCATTTAAATGGACCGTAGAGTCCCTGAGCTATGTCAAGCCTGTCTCTTTGTGCACCTCCAAGCCACATTTTCACAATCTTAAAGTCTCTGTAGTATTTTTCAACGTGCTGTTCGTAGGCATAGCCATAGGAGCCCATGAGCTCCATGGCTTTGTTCACGCAGAATTCTGCAGTATCGGCAGCGAAGGATCTTGCTGCAGAGAACTTTGCAATCATTTCCGGAGACCAAGGCGGTCCGTAGATCTCAGGGTGCATAACCTGCCAGGTTACGCTTAAGTAGTATTGCCTTGACACCTCTATCATTCTTGCCATCTCAGCCAGTATCATTGCAAAAGCTGACCTCTCTCTTACAGGCTGTCCAGCAATCTCCCTCCCTCCTGTCCAGTCCAGAGCTATTTCCAAGCATGCTTGAGCCAAGCCTGTTAGCCTTGCAGCTCCCGCAAGCCTTCCAAGTCCAATAACGTATCCCTTGATTATGTTGGCTCCCTCTCCGGGTTTTGTATCGATTCTGTATTTTTTTGGAACCTCCACATTGTTAAACCATATCTCAACGTTCTCATCAGTCCAACAAAATCCGCACTTCTCAAAGGGTGAGGAAAAACTAACTCCATCAGCATCTGGAGGGACATAAACCATAGCTGCTGCCTCTGCACCTCTGCTTGGATCTTCAGTAGCAATTGTCCAGTAACCCAAATGACCCTTTAGCCACTTTGATTTGAACCTCTCACTTGGTCCTGCTGGACCTGGCCATATCTTGTGACCGTTTATTACCCACTTGTCTCCCTTATCCTCTATCCTGGTTCTAATTGTCTTAAATTCAAAAGCTGGATCCTCTATATTCGCCCCGCCATGGGGTTCAGTTATGGCAACGCAGGCAGTCCAAGCCTCATCTCCTGTTATGTATGGTGCAAATTCCTTAAGCAAATCATCCCTTTTTGCTGCAAGCATGAAGGAAACTATCCAGTGAATCTTTCCAACCATTGTAGCCAAGCCTATGTCTCCTCTGGCAAGCTCCTCATTTATCATCTGCCTAACAACAGGAGATAATCCCAGTCCTCCATACTCCTCGGGCAGGTTGGATTTAGTAAGTCCGAGCTCGTGGCACTTGGCGTAGAGTTCATGAAGAGTCTCCAGGGCTTTTTTCTCATCCCTGTGCCATCCACCTTCCAGATCGTGCCTCCTTGGCATCACCTCATTATCCACAAACCTCTTTATCTCTTCGGCCATCATTATCTTTTCTTCTGTGCAAAAAGCTCTTGTGTACTTATACTTGGGCAGCAACATCTTGTAAATCATAAAACAGTTTTGAATGTTTAATCCTTAAAAAAAGTTTTGGAAGTATAGCTACCTCACCTTTTAAAAGCTCTTTTTCTGGATTTTGCTATTCGATTTTCACTTTTTCTTTTTAATAAAAAATAAGAGTGTTACTCTAGGTATTTTGGAGCCTTTGGATACGTATCCCAGAGTGTTGGCTCATGTCCTATCACAAGCTGCGTATTGGGTCTTCTTGCAAGCATTTTCAGCTTTTTAATGTTGGTGAAGTATTCGTCGGCATCTCCAAGAAGCCAGCCCTTTGATTCAACCTCAAGTTCATCCTTAAGATGGACAAAATCTCCTGTTAGAATGTAGGAATTGCCCTTTTTAGTGGTTACAGAGACACATATACTCCCGGGAGTGTGACCTCCAACCCAGAAAAGCTTAACTCCAGGTAGAAGTTCAAATTCGTTGGTGTCAAAGGTGAACCAGTTTGCTCCCTTCAACGCCTCAAGATCATCAGGAACATATGCTCCTGGCTTACCTATCCAAGTCATGTAAAGGGCATGGGAAAGCTCTTTTCTATGGGCAACAATTATTGTATCTGTGTCACGGAAAAGTGATGCCTGTCCAGCGTGGTCGAGGTGTAGGTGTGTGAAAACTAGATAGCTGACATCCTCTGGCTTGTATCCTGCAAGTTTCAGCTGGCTCTCAAGTCTGTTCTCATCAGTAAACTTTGTCATCGGAAAAACGTTCCATACAGCCTCTGGCCAGACATTCTTTGCATCTGGGTGGCTTCCTGTGTCAACGACAATCAGCCCATCGTCATGCTCTATCAATGCTCCAGTAACTGGTACCTCTACCCATTCAGGTGCTTTTGCCTCGTCTTTCTCAGGATACACACTCGGGTTCGGTATAAACCACCCCATCTCTCCAGCCAACCATCCAAAATCCAGCAGATACAATTTGTTCACACCACTTTCTACCATCTCACCCACCTCCTTCCTTTTACACTTTCTAAAAAATACTCAAGGAGCTTCATAGCCTTTAACCTCCAGAATTAAAAACATCGATAATCAGGCTAATTATCCATGAAGGCGGCTCAGATTTTAGCGTGATAATTTCACCCCTTTTAATTTTCATTATTATTAGTTTTTAACTAAGACCAACCCACTATTTAAAAATTTCTGAATGCATGGTAACTCTTCACTAGATATTCCTCTCCAATCTCAAATTTATGTGAGAGCTTAAAAAATGCCAATCATATCCATGAGATTCTGCAGTTTTTGAAAGTAAAAAACATTCAATAACTACCATTTTATCACGTTAGACTTTTCAGCAAGTCTGTTAACGAAGACTTTTCCTTAGCTAAATCAGTTAGAGACCTTCAATAAATTAAGTCTGAAACCGCCTGCAGAGAAAAGCAAAAAATGCCCCGGCCGGGTGCGTAGAGTTCGGGTTCAACACCCCGAAGACTTTCAGAAAGGGGTCTAAAGTAAAATATGGAAGGGAATCCAATGTACATATGTTTCATACAGCGAACAAGTACTACAGAAGGCAGCTTGAACTGCTGAAAGAAGAACATCCTGAAAACTATAAAATTATAGAGGATTTTGCAGAAGATTTGCTTGCTGAGGGAATAACAGCACACAGGATTTACTCATACATTTTCTGGCTGAGAAAAGCCTTGGACGTCGTTGATAAGAGATTTGACACATGGGATAAGAGAGATGTCAGGAAAGTAATAAACAGGTATCAGATTGAGTGCAATGAGAGAAAAATCTCCGAAAACTCCCTAAGAGAGGTAAAGAAGACACTCAAGAAGTTCTTTAAGTGGCTAGAGAAGGAAGAACTTGTTAACTGGTTTTCCCTTGGTAACGTAGAGCCAAAGGTATCTCCTCAGGATTTGATTACAGAGGAGGAATTTCAAAAATGATGAATGCATGCATGAATTCAAGAGATAGAGCAATGATATCTTTTATCTATGAATCTGGAGCAAGGATAGGTGAAGTAAGGAGTATGAGGGTAAAAGATGTATCTTTCGATGAATATGGAGCGATAGTCTGGCTACCGGAATCTAAAACTCAGAAAAGGAAGCTGAGAATTGTTTATTCAGCAAGGTATCTTTCAGAATGGCTCTCCGACCATCCACTGAAGGATGAAGCAGATGCTCCCCTCTGGATAAAACTCACGGGAAGGAATGCTATGAAAGCCATGGAATACGCTGATATCAGAGTTCAGATAAAAAAGATTGCAAAAAGAGCTGGAATAAAGAAGAGGATTTATCCTCACCTCTTCAGGCATACAAGGGCGACAAGACTGCTTTCAAGAGTTCCTGAGGCAATAGGGGCCAAATACATGGGCTGGGTTAATGGAAGCAAAATGGTTGGCGTCTATGTGCATCTGGCAAGCGAGGATGTTGATGAGGCCATTTTAAGAATGCATGGGATAAAGACGAACGGTAATGGAAAGGATCTGGAAGTCAAGCAGTGTCCCCGCAGTCTGATAGTTAATCCAGCAGCATCCAGATTCTGTTCAAGGTGTGGCTTACCATTAACGGAGGAAGCAATACAGGAAGTCGAGGAATGGGAAAGGAGAAAAGCTGAAGCGTTCGATAAGTTAACAAACCCTCAATTCATAAAAATCTTCATGGGAATGCAGAGGGAGATTGAAATGCTCAAGGCTGAGATTGAAAGGATAAGGGGTGAAAGTAAAGTGAGAGGGGTGGAAGTTGAATGAAGTACTTGCGATGGGATGAAACCCTCTTCAAGGACGAAACAGTATTTGATCCAGACTATCTGCCCGATGCTTTGCTTCACAGAGATAAGCAGTTAACAGCTTTGGCAGCAAATCTAAGATCAGCCTTAAGAAATGCAGCTCCAATCCACACCCTTCTTTTCGGCCCTCCTGCAACCGGCAAGACTTCGGCGATGAGGACTATTCTGAATGAAATAAGCGATTACGCTTACACATCCTACATTCGTTGCCCCCCTCGCAAGAACAGCCTACAAGGTTATGGCCAGGATATTCGAGTGTGTTTGCAGACATCAGCCTCCGCAAACAGGCATATCGATAACAAGGCTCTACGATTCGATATGCCAGAAGCTTGCCGACGATGGAAGAGCTTTAATCGTTGCTTTGGATGACTTCAACTTCCTAGATGACGATGCAGCCAACGACATCCTCTATACACTGCTGAAGGCTCATGAAGAGTATGCCGTTAAGATCGGCATCGTTGCAGCTACAACTGAAAGAGTCATGCTTGACACGAAGACCGGATCCATCTTCCATCCCGATGAGATCTACTTTCCTCTTTACGATGAGGATGAGGTCAGGAACATCCTGAGGCAGAGGGTAAGGACTGGATTCTACGAAGGAGCCATTACGGATGAGGCTTTTGAAAGGATCGTTGAGTTAACAACCAAAGCATGTGACTTACGATTCGGCATTTACCTGCTGAGAATGTCAGGAATTGAGGCTGAAAGGAGAGCAAGCAGAAAAGTTGAGATTGAGGATGCTGAGAGAGAGTACGAGGGAGGAGCAAAGGTATTCCTTGCCAAAAGCATCTCTGCCTTGAATTCTGATGAAAGGGAAACGCTGAAGATCATTTACTCGATAAAGGGCGATGTAAACTCAGGAGACGTTTACAAAATTCTAAAAGCTGAAGTGGGAATGAGCTACACCCGCTTCTACGAAATCATCAACAAGCTCGAAAGGCTCAGGCTGATTGACGTTTCAATGGGCAGGAAAGGTAGGGGGAGGACGAGGTACATAATAAAGAAGTATAGCACTGATGTTATGATGCTTGCTCTGGAGTTGTAAAATTCATAACCAACTTATAGTACTTAGTTCTTCTTAATCTTTTTTCTATAAATTTAATTATATTATTTTTAATTAAAGCTCTATGAAACATTTTTTCCTCCTCTTTAAAGATGAATGCGTTGTGTATAGCCCTATTATAAAAAGTACTATGTTTAGAATTATCTAATGCATTTTTTCTCTCGCTTAGTGATTTGTTAATACAAACTGGACATTCACATTTCTCGAGCAAATGATCTTCTTTAAGTTGTTTTCTACCATTTTTGGGAGAGATAAATCTATCACCAACACCAGGAAGTTGAATTGCACCATAAGCTGCTTTCATCCTCCAGCTCATGGAATCAACAGAATCTACACCCAAACTGAACATTAAATGCATTGTTGCAACACTACCAACTCCGAAAACATGTAAGAAGGCATCAGAAAAATCTTTTCTAATAACTGAAATTGCATCTATCATAAATTTAATTGTATTCATTCCATTTAGTTCTGAGATATTGGAAGTTTTCATATATCTGACTATGGACACCAAGCTACCTACACCCACAACTTTAGGGTCGGTGATATCCTTTAATTCATCACAAGCTCTTTTTATCTCTTCCAATGTATACCCATGAACAACAGGCAT
>WAJY01000283.1 GCA_015523645.1 Geoglobus sp.
CGGTAAACGTATTAGCTGTAAAAATCGAAAAATGCATCATTTTGATTGATCTTCTCACATTAAAAGAGTTAACATTAAAAAAGTTTGGGAAAAAAAAGCATCAGTAGCTATTGCATGATAGAGCTAAGGTTTAAAGGGTGTTATGTGTTGAAGTTAGATATTTAGAAAATTCAGATTATATTATTCTTCAAATATAACTTTTATCTTTTACAAACCAACTTTAAGGCAGATTGTAGAAAATCGGTCTAAAGCGGAGTTAAAAAGGTAGAATTTTAAAGATTTATTAATTTTACAGTTTACAATTGCCTTATTTTTGATTTAGGGTAATATGATAATGTTTCTTTTAAAGTGGAAGCGAATCAGTTAATTATTTGAGATATAGAATCATTTGAATGGAGATTGGGATGTAAGTTAGTGGAACACCTTAAATTCTTTTATTGCTGAGAAAACATCGAAATTAGAATCCTCATCAAAATGTCATTTCTTGAATTTCTGAGGTTAAGAGTATACCGTTTGCTAGTATGCCTAGAAAGCTGTCGAGAAGTATAAAGCTTTAATAGAAACCAATATAAGCGATTATATGGATACTGTATGGATAAAGCTCATTAAAAAAAAGATGATGGGTTTTGAAAGATTTTCTCATTGAAAGGGGGATTGGTTTGGATTTTGCTGAAAATGAGTTTTTGGATGGAGAAATAATATACTCGAAACTCAAGCTAAAACTTCAAATCTAAAAATGGGAGGGAGTGGCGGTAGTAAGCCCCCTTCTGTTTCAGGCAGTATTCGTCTGAGCCGCTAAGCGTTGCACCGGCGGGGACGGCCGTTTCAACTCCCGCAGGTGATCTCCGCCTTTCGACTTCCTCGCATTACCCTGCGGGAGTATCGTTTCTGTTCCGTTGCCGTGCCTCTCGGCACGAAGCTTTCGCTTCCCGCCTTTAACGGTGGGGGGACTTTCCTCCGCAAGTGCGGAAACTGCCCTCCGCCGCTCCCTCTAAAAATATTTCTTGATTAAGGGTATATTTAAGATTTCCGGGAACTATCCAATTGTTGCCCTTCTTAAAAACCACACCTCTATCTTTATGCATTGAGAAGTGTCACAATCAACAATTCTACAGCCAAAACATGGTGGAAGTCCAGTGGTGATCTCAAGCTTCTCCATTATTTCCATGAGTGTCAGTTCTTCCTCTTCCTCTTCCTCCACATCAGCTGGAACTATTTTAAAAGTCTTGACACCATCCACAACTATTTCAAGTCTCTTTATGAGCCCCTCTTTTTCAAGCTTCCTAAGAATCCTTGAACATTTACTGCTATCTATATTCAGCTCCTTCCACAAATCCTTCTGCAAAATAGAACCTTTATCTTCAAGTAATTTCAGTATTTGGTCTCTTATCTCCATTTTTAATCCTCATAGGGCTGGATTAGTATTATGTTGTTTCCTCTCAAAACTATGTCTCCCAATGCCCTTACCTTCTCACTTCCCTTGTATTCCATGGCATTCGAGAGGTGCAGGTTCATGTAGTCGTCTACACTTTCAAGTCTTCCAACCAAGCTATTCTCCTCTCCCTTCATCTCAACTTTAATCACTTTTCCTATCATGCTTTTTACCATCTGGTTCGGTAGCAAGCTCCATCACCTCAATCTGTCATTATTATTTATTTTAGAGCGAAATAAGGCTTGCAAGCAGACCTATCATTTATCAAAAATAGTATATATATCTTTCCTGATTTTGAAGCATGATTCTAGTCACAGGAGGTGCTGGCTTTATTGGAAGTCATGTTGTTGATGCCTTCATCAATAATGGTTTTGACGTTAGAGTTATTGACAATCTTTCTTATGGCAATCCCAATTTCATCAATGAGAATGCAGAATTCATCAAGGGGGATCTGAGAAATTTTGATGATGTTTTGAAGGCAATGAATGGGGTTGAGGAGGTCTGGCATCTTGCAGCTAATCCAGATGTTAGAGTTTCAAGCATGAAGCCAGATGAGGTGTATTCTAACAATGTTCTTGCAACTTGGAATGTGCTGAAGGCGATGAAGGATATAGGAGTAGAGAGACTGGTTTTTACCTCGACTTCAACGGTTTATGGTGAGGCAAAAAGAATTCCAACGCCAGAAGAGGCTCAGCTGAATCCCATCTCAATTTACGGAGCATCAAAGGTTGCAGGAGAGGCAATGATAATGGCTTTCTCGCATACCTATGGCATTAAAAGCTGGATATTTCGTTTTGCAAATGTCATAGGCAGAAGGAGCAGGCATGGTGTTATATACGATTTTATAGTCAAGTTAAATAAAAATCCTAATGAGCTAGAAATTCTTGGAGATGGGGAGCAAAACAAGTCCTACATCTACATCGAAGACTGTATCTCTGCAATGTTTCATGCTCTAAAGCATTCTGACGAGAGTGTGAACGTCTTTAACATAGGAAGTGAGGATCAGATCAAGGTGAGAAGAATTGCGGAGATAGTTTGCGAGGAGCTGGGAGTTGAGCCTAAATTTAGGTTTACAGGTGGAGATAGAGGATGGAAAGGAGATGTTCCTGTGATGCTCCTATCTATAGAAAAGCTAAAATCACTTGGATGGAAGCCGAGGTACAATAGTGAGGAGGCTGTCAGGAAAGCGGTCAGAGACTTACTCGATGAAGGCGTAATCGACAGTTAGATATCCAACAGCCAGCATTGCAATTGAAAAGCCAATTATCACAGAAAGGGGTGATGCAATATCTCCACTCTCCCCATTTATTGCCATTGTAAAAGCCTGAACGGTTGAGAGTATAACGGGAAAAACGACTGGAAAGAGCAGTATTGGCATCAACAATTCCCTTGCTTTTGATTTTATAACTAGAATTGATAGAGAGCTGGTAATTATGACAAATGCAATGTTTCCGGCAGTTATCACTGCAAAAGCCAGAAGAAGATCTCTGGGATAAATCTGGAAAACTGCTATAAAAATCGGTATAATTATTATTTCGAGAAGAATCATTAGAACTCCGTTAAAAATCATTTTTCCGAAGAGAATTGAAGCTGGCTCGACAGGAGATATTTTTAGGGCTTCGAGAGTGCCAGTCTCCACCTCTCTCAAAAATGCCCTCGAATAGCCAAGCATCCCTACAAAGATGAATACTATCCATAGGATAACAGGTTCAGGTTTTTTGATCGTGGCACTGAAAAGCATTACCGAAAGAAATGCGAAGAGAAAAAGGAAATTCAAGGTGTTTTTTGTTCTGAACTCTATTCTCAGGTCTTTTTTTGCAATTTCAATGAATTTCATTTCATCACCCTTTGGTATTTGTTCTCAATCTCTTTAGATTCTCCATCAAAGACCAAACTACCTTCTTTAAGCATTAGAACCCTCTTGCAGAGCTTTTCAGCCTCTGAAAGGTTATGAGTTGTAAAGATGAGAGTGGATTCGAAGTCTTTTATCCATTCAAAAAGTCTCTCCCTCCCTTCAACATCCAAACCTGTTGTTGGTTCATCAAGTATAAGCAACTCAGGATTGTTAAGCAAAGATCTGGCAATGGAAAGTCTCTGCTTCATTCCTCTGGAATAGTTTCTGACCATCTCATGCCTCCTCTCCCACAAGCCAAATTCTCGCAGAAGCTCCTTTACTTTCTCCTCCTCAACTCCATAGAGTCTTGCAAAAAACTTTAGATTCTCATAGGCTGAAAGATCATCATAAAGGAACAAGTTATGGCTTACAATGCCCATTCTCTTTTTAACATCCTCACCAATCCTCATTTTGCCAAAAACTCTCACAGTTCCTGATGTTGGTCTTATCTGTCCGCTCATTAACCTTGCAGTTGTTGTCTTGCCACTTCCATTTGGTCCAAGAATTGCCACCCTCTCACCGCTTTTTATCTTAAAGCTAAGCCCTTTTAAAGCCTTAAACCTCCCGAACGCTTTTTCAACATCCTTAAATTCAACCACAATCACAGCAAATCCTCCAGAACTTTCTCAACACCTAATGCTACTCCATCGACCTCAATGTCATCCCCTTTTGCCCCGTCTCCAACAACGTAAAGGTTTTTGTAGGGGGTCGTATTATCCTCATCAAATCCCGCCATAACCCTGTTTACAGGCCAGTCGCCTTTGTAGCTTTGAATTGCTATAACCTCAAATTTGTATCCTTTGAGTATCTCCTTTAGGTTTTTTAAACCTGCAATTATCTCTGCCCTCGTTCCATTTCTCAAGGGCTGGTGAGCCTGAAGCATGTGTTTTTTTCCCAGATTCTCATCCACATTCGTTACTTCATTCATCCCGGCAATTTCCATTCCAAGGGTAAAAAGAACTCCACTGTGTTCAATAAAAGGTTCATCAATGGATATCGTGTATTTAACTCCCCTGCTTTCAGGCTTTACAGTGCCATATCTTCTCCCAAGCAATTCCATTGTTAGTTTGTGCCCCACATCTGAAATCACAACATCATATTCTTTTTTCTCTCTGCTATAAAGCGCTATCTCCTTTCCTGCTTTTATACTCTCGACTTTCTCCATCACAATCTTTCCATCATTTGAAACAACAACTTCAGCCAGATCTTCAACAACAGCCTTACATCCACCAACAGGAACACCTGGCCCTTTGTGTTTCTTTGTACGCTTGTAGATCGGGATGATTTTACTAAATCTGATTTGATCGGGGAAAATACTAAAACTCCACCCTAGAAAGGATTTTATAAAATAACGCGTTTTCTCATCCAGTCCTTTTCCAAACTCTTCCAGTGTTGGATTTTTTTTACCACTACTCAGAAAAGTTTGAATATAAAATCTCAGAACATCTTTAAATGGAAAGGTTTTTTTGGTAAGCGTTTCTCTCTCCCCCTTCCAATAAATCTCACCCTCAGGTTTGGAGTCAACTATCTCAACTCTGCATCCAGCATTACGTAAAAGTTTTGCCAATGATCCCCTTTTTCCGTGTGGGATCATGTGCAGTGCTCCAGTGCCCACCTGATAACCCTTGTATTCAATGGATGTAAATCTTCCGCCTATGAAAGGAAGTTTTTCATAAATATCAACTCTGTAACCTTCAGAGGATAAAATTGCCCCTGCAAGCAGTCCTCCAAGCCCTGCACCAATAATGCCCACCTTCATTCAATCACCAGAGCTGAAACTGGACAGTAAAGCAGGCATCTCCTGCAGAGAGTGCATTTCTCATGGTTGATTTCTGCCCTTCCAATAACCTCAATCGCATCAAATCTGCATGAGAGTATGCAGAAAGCGCATCCAACACAGCTGTCTCTGACAACCAATTTCTCCACAGGGTTAAGATGGGGTTGAGGTAAATATATTTCTCGGTGGAGGTCAAAATTTTCAGTGTTGACAAAGCAAATGGTTAAGGAATCGGTCACGTCTGGAGGGTAAAGCCATGATAAAGGTAAAGAGAATCTATGAGAAACCCTCAAAAGATGATGGATTTCGAATACTTGTGGACAGGTTATGGCCGAGGGGAATTAAAAAGGATGAAGCTAAAATTGATCTCTGGTTAAAAGAAATAGCCCCTTCAGATGAACTTAGAAAATGGTTCTCTCATAAAAAGGAAAGATGGATTGAGTTTAAAAGGAGATACAGGGAAGAACTGAAGGAGAAAACAGAATTAATAGATGAGATAAAGAAGATTGAAAATGAATACGGAACGGTGACTCTTCTGTTTTCAGCCAGGGATGCTGAACACAATAATGCAGTCGTGTTGCTGGAATTCATAAAAGAAGGGAGAGATGATGCCAATTAATGGGTGAAAATGCAAAGCTATGCCTTGATAACCCCAAGCTCAGAAAGTCTTTCTGGCAGATACACATCTGTAACGTAATCAAGCCCGTACTTTGCGAGAGCCTGCTGTTCTGATTTCTTCCCCAGTTCAAGCTGTAATTTAACCTCGCTCTTCCAGAAATCAGTGTCAAACCTTGGATCTGTGAGTATTGCATTCAAAGCCCTTATATCCTGCTCGGAAAGTTTGTCAGAAGGAAGCTTGTATTTAACTATGTCAGATGGCCTTATTCCAACAAACATTGCTGAAGGGGTAGCGAGGTACTCGCTGAGGTGAGCTGACTTTATGCTTCCGTAGGCAACACTCGCATATATCCTATAGCTCCAAGGATCTCCATCTGTGAAGACAACTACTGGCAATCCAAGCTCCGTGTTCATTCTCTTCAGCAGCCTTCTTGTGCTTCTCGCTGGCTGTCCCTTCAAATGCACTATTATGGCATCGAACTGCTCATCAAATCCATTTTCTATCAGCCTGTCCCTCATACCTCCAGTCTC
>WAJY01000284.1 GCA_015523645.1 Geoglobus sp.
CCACCACAGGAAACCCTTGGCTTTACAACGTATTCCCCCTCGATCTCGCTCTTAGACGTTAATGGCATGTTAACCCTCCCTTTTAGCTTCTTGTAAGTCCTCCATTTGTCTGAGGTTATCTCAATTGCCTTGCTTGAAGAACCTAGATTTTCAATTCCCCTCTTCTCAATCTCCCTGGTTATTCTAAGCAGTGTAAAGTCGCTTTCAGGGGCTATTATAAGAGCCTTATCAGCCATCTCTATTGCCTGATCAAAGGATGAGTAGTTGAAACTGAAGGTTTTTGAGAACTCATCCCTCACATATGATACAAGGGTATAATATCTCCCAAAATCAAGAAGGGACTTGAACATCGCCAATCCTTCAACAGCGATGCTTTCGGGAAGTTTTTCCTCGCACACTCCATGTTCATAAATGAAAAGACTACTCCTCCTCATACTCCTGCTCTTCGTTGAGCGTGATTGCTATGTCTGCTGAATTTTTTAATGCGGTGGAGAAACCCGGCTCAGCGCCCATTATTATCGTCTCCTTCCCGTATTCCATTGCCTTCTTCAAAACTGCCTTGAAATCCGCATCTCTCGTAACAAGTGCAAGAACGTCGATGTTGTCATTGTAAATTATCTCCATTGCCTCAACAGCCATCCTAACATCAACATCTCCTGAGGTTATGACAGGTTCGAATCCCTGATTCTCAATTGCCTCAACAAGCTTATCTCCTGCATACTGATTCAGGAAGACCTTTGCCACCTTTATGTATCCGTAGTCGCAGAGTATCTCTCTTATCTCCTTCAGATTCAAGTTAAATTCCTTTCTCAGCATATTGGGTCCATCAACCAGTACGCCTATGTTCTTCTTGCTCTCTCTCTTTGCTGAAAGAATTTTTTTGAACCTCTGAATTTTAGGTACATTGATGGATGGTTTTATTGCCATCATCATCACCGATGTTAAAGCTTCACATCAAAAATTTCTTTGACATTCTTTATAAGCTTACTGGATAGCTCCTCAACCGATATTCCAGTAATCTCTGAAAGCTTTTTATAGGCATATCTAACCTTCTCAGGTTCATTTCTCCCTTTATCTGGAGACAGAAAAGGACTATCTGTTTCAAGAAGAACATGCTCGGGCTCTAAAGAGCTAGCAATTTCCTGAACGTTTTTTGAAAAACAAACAAGGGTTGAGAGAGAAATGTAATGCCCGGAATCTGCTATTTTTCTTGCCAGCGCTTTGTTACCTGTATAGCAGTGGAAAACAACCCTGACATCCCTATTGGCAATTAGGTTGAAGACCTTCTCCTCAGCTCTCCTTGCATGAACAATCAGTGGTTTCTCAAGTTCCTCTGCAAGAGACACAAACTCAAGAAAAATCCTTTTCTGGAGTGTATAATCTGCCTTTGCCTTCTTTAAGTCTATTCCAACCTCACCTATTCCTATTATTGACTCTTGATGTTCAAGTATTTGATCCACAACAAATCTGTAGTCTGACTTTCCTATCCTGTTTGGCGAGAAGCCTAGAGTTGAGTGCAATATTCCATCATGCATTCCACTTATGCCGATAGATCTCTCATTTGAGATGTAATCAAAACCCGAATCTATAATCAGCAAAACTCCTGCAACTCTTGCTCTCCTTACAACATCATCAAGATCTTTCTTGAAGTTTTCAAAGTTTAGATGGCAGTGAACATCTGCAAGTTCCCTCATCTGCTGTTCCTCATCTTCATCAGATAGTTCACAGCACTGAGCATTGCATCTATGCTCGCCATAACTATGTCAGGACCAACACCTCTGGCTGTAAACTCTCTTCCTTCCTCGTCCTCAACAGTAACATAAACCTCAGCCAGAGCATCACTTCCCCCAGTTATTGCATCCATCTTGAATTCTGTTATTTTAATGCTTTTTCCAACCAGCTCAGCAACAGCCTTCAGACTTGCATCTACAGGTCCAACACCAACAGATGAAGTAACCTTCCTCTCTCCAAAAACCTCGGCATTTATTACTGCCGTTGGCGTAACCTTGTTTCCTGTTATAACGGTAGCCTCATTCAGAATTATTGCCTTTTCTTCCTTCTTAATCTCTCCCATCAAAACCTCAGCTATCGATATTACATCAAGATCCGTCACCTTTTTCCCCTTGTCTCCAAGCTCCTTAACCTTCTCAACCACCTTCATGAGTATCTCGTTGCTCACAGAGTATCCGGCATCTCTAAGAAGTTTTTCAATCTGGTGTCTGCCTGCATGCTTTCCAACAACTATTCTTCTCTTATGACCGACCATCTCAGGAGTTATCACACCGGGCTCAAATGTTGAGTATTCTTTTAGCACACCATGGGCATGGATTCCGCTCTCATGGCTGAATGCATTCTCACCAACAATAGGTGTGTTTGGTGGCATCTTTACACCAGTCAGCCTTTCGATGAGCCTGGCTGTCTCAACTAGGTACTCTGATTTTATGTTTGTTTTCAGACCCTCTATTGTTTCTATAAGCATAACAACCTCAGCAAGGCTTGCGTTTCCAGCTCTCTCTCCAATTCCATTGACAGTAACCTGAACTTGATCCGCTCCAGCCTTGACAGCTGCAAGAGTATTAGCAACAGCCAATCCGAAGTCATTGTGACAGTGAACATCAATGGGAACCTTGAGGTGCTCTTTTAACTCTCTTATAAGCTCATAAAACTTGAAAGGAGTTGCAACTCCAACGGTATCTGGAACGTTTACAACATCAACTCCAGCATCTTCAACAGCCTTGTAAATTTGCTTGAGATACTCTATCTCGGTTCTCGTAGCATCCATGGCTGAGAACATGCACTCAACACCGTGGGATTTGATATATTCGACAGCATCAACAGATATCTCCTTTATCTCCTCCCTGCTTTTCTGGATTGTGTGCTCAATCTGGATTTTTGATGTTGATATGAAGATGTGAACAAAATCAACATCAGCCTGTATGGCTCTGTCTATATCGCTCCTGACTATCCTAGCCAGTCCGCAAATTTTTGAGTTAAGTCCAAGGTTGGATATCTCCTTTACAGCTTCAAACTCCCCCTGGGAAACTGATGGAAAACCGGCTTCAATTATGTCTACTCCAAGCTTATCAAGCTGTCTGGCAATCTGAAGCTTGAAATTCACTGGAAAGCTTATCCCAGGCATCTGTTCTCCGTCTCTCAGAGTTGTATCAAACACTCTAATTGTACGCATGGAGAGATTTAAGGCACTCTAAATAAAAACTTATGGTTGCTCAGGAATGATTTTTCAGGGATAAAGGACTTCGAGAGGAAGGTTCTTTTTCTCACCAACAAATCTCGTCACAACCAGAACACCAAGAAATTCACTCTCTGAAGACCATATCCCATAGTAGTATTTTTCATATATTCTCCCCTCAAAATTAACAGTTCTCTTAAAGAAACCCCTTCTTTTATTTCTTAGTTCTTCAAAAATCTTTCTGACAAACTTGGCTGTCAGCCTTGGATGAAGCTCTTCAATTTTTCTCCCAATTACGTTTTTATCGTTAATAAGCTTATCATTTCCATAGAGAAATGTCAGCACTCCTCTTTTATCGACAAAAGCTATAGCGTTGTTTGAGTGAATTGCATTGAGATAACTGGAGAATATGTTCTCAAGCATCTCAGCTATTGGATCAGAGTTATCTTTAAGGTCATCTAGGTAATAGAGGTTCTTTTTCCCGTATCTTCCCCTTGACCTTACCTCCTCTCTCCTGAGAATTCCTTTTCTGTAAAGCTTTTCAAGAGTGGAAGAAAGTGTTGTGTATGGGATTTCTCTACCCTCTTTCTCCAAAATAGCTTTTATCTCTCTTGTGCTCATCTTTTTACCGCTCTTCAGTATCGATATTATCCTTAGATCCTTGTCTGTAAGAGACCCGGACACAGTTTTTGTTTTTTCTTGCCTAGCAATAAATTTTTCTGATACAAACGTAATTATAAAGCATTATATTACTAAAAAATCGTAAATTTTATAAGAGATTGAAATGAAGATGATTTTGTAGTAGGAGGGATAAATGTGAAAGTGGCAATTTTGATGGCATTTCTAGCAGCAATTGCCCTGATTTCAGTGGTTCAGGCAGAAGAGACTTGCATTACATGCCACAAAACAGTTACCCCAGGAATTGTTAGCCAGTATGAGAGCTCAAAGATGGCAAAAGCTGGAGTCAGCTGCTTGGACTGTCATGGAGAGATCAAAGGAATCGATGATCCAAGCGTTATTAACCACAATGGATACAGGATTACTCCAGTTGTCTCTCCAATTCACTGCCAGAAATGCCATCCACAAGAGTATCAGGAATTCATGAACAGCAAACATGCCTGGACAGCATTAATCGGACCATTCAGATTCTGGTACAGGGATGCAGTTTCAAAGGGACTTGTTGAAGAAGGAAAAGCACCAGACAACAGCGTTTTCCTGAAAAGCGATCCATACGAGTTTATTGGAAAATCAATAACGCCGTTGATGCCTGCTTCTGGAGTTCTTGCAAAAGTTGGATTGTTTGATGAGGTTCAGGGATACAAGAACACTCTGAACTGCATAGGATGCCACGGAAGTCCTGTGATTGTCAAGGATGGAAAGATAGTAAAGGGATGGCCAAACAACGGAATTGGAAGGCTGAACCCAGATGGTAGCATTGGCAGCTGTTCTGCTTGCCACACAAGGCACAAATTTGACAAGGCTGAGGCTAGAAAGCCCGAAACTTGCGGACAGTGCCATTTAGGTCCAGATCACCCACAAATTGAGATTTATCAGGAGAGCAAGCACGGAAACATCTACTATAGCCTTGAAAACCACAGCTTTCTGGATGAGGAGGAATTAACCCCTGAAAACACCCCAGTTCCTACGTGTGCAGTTTGTCACATGAGCGGATTTAATGGAGCAAAAACGACACATGATGTTGGAAGCAGGCTTTACTGGGAACTTCAGCCAAAGATAAGCACGCCCCAGTGGTATCCTGCAAATCTTGTTCCGGTTGGCAAGCAGAAACCAGATGAGGAGAGGGCTAGAGAAAACAGAGCAGAAATGATGAAGGTTTGCAGAGGATGTCACTCACCTTCATGGGTTGAAGGATACTTCAAAGAATTTGATGAGGCAGTCCAGGACTACAACAAGGTGGCAAAATCAGCAAAGGCTTTGCTTGACAAGATTTATGAGGAGGGGTTAGCGGACAAAAGCAATCAGCTTGACGAGTATCCTGAGCTCATGTGGTACTACATCTGGCATCACGATGGAAGGAGATGGAGAATGGGAGCGAGCATGATGGGCTACGATTTCACCCACTGGCATGGACTCTTTGAAACTGTCGGTGACAAGTATCTCAAGATGCTTTCATGGTATGAAACGCAAAAGAAAATTAAGGCTCTGGAGGAGAGAAAGGCTGAGCAGGAAGTTACACCAACTCCAGCAGCTAAGGCAAGTAAATCACCGGGATTTCAGGCGGTAGCTGCGATTGCTGTTTTGTCAGCACTCTACATTATTCAGGGAAGAATGAGAAAGAAATAATTTTAAATTTAACTTTTTTATTTTTTATTTTTAAAATGAAAACGATGATTTTTCGCTAGAAAATTAGTGAGAACAGATTGATGTATGCTGGAAGAACTAGGAGAGGGGGGAGCATGTTTCCGGCTTTGAGGTCTGCAAGCTCCATAAGCTTCAATCCTATTGCAGCTATCATAACTCCTCCTGTTGCTGTAAGCTCCGCTATAAGCATTTCAGAAGCAAGATTCTTGACTTCAAGAGCTGTGAGGTAGAATGAGGATTGATAGAGAAAGACAGGAATTGAGGAGAAGGCAACACCTATTCCGAGGGCTGATGAAAGGGCGAGTGATGCTATGCCATCAAGCATAGCCTTAGTTACAAGCAGGGTATAGTCTCCTGTCAGTGCTTCCTGAATCGGTCCGATGACGGCTAGTGAGCCAACGCAAAAGAGAAGTGTCGACGTTACAAAGCCTTCTGCAAATCTAGATCCCTCAAATCTCTTTTCAATTCTAATTCCAATTTTTTCAAGCCTTTCTTCAATTCTGAGAAGATTTCCAGTAGCTGATCCCGTTAGCACGGTCAGTGTTAGAATTGCGAAATTCGATGTCTTCGGTGCCATGTCTGTGCCAATGATGAATACAACAAGACCAAGAACCTTCATGAGATAGTTCTTCATCTCCTCACCGATTCTTGAGCCGATTAGCGTTCCTGCAAGGCTGAAAAGCAGTATTGATGCAACGTTTATGAGAGTGCCAATCATCACTCCTCAAATTTAGGAGGTGCTATTTATTCCCTTCCAGAATCTTGAGAAAGCGAAGTGCATCGTCAAGCATGTGGACATTGTTGAACATCACATAGCAATCACCACCGACTTTTTCCTTAAGCCATAATAGCTGTTCATCGGTATACTTGTGCTTGTAATCAAAGCCGTGAAGTCTGTAGTATTTTGGCTCTCCATAAAGACTCTCAGAGACAAATGGATCGACAACGTGAATCAAGTCTAGACTCTCGCACACCTCTCTAACTCCCTTCTCGCTCCACCCTCTCGGTTCCCAGCAGAAGGTGAACTCTCTTTCAATCGTGCTAAAAAACTCTCTCATGTTTTTCTTGTTCTCCTCATTCTCCCTAAACGACCTTGGCGTTTGAAATACTATGATTCTGGCTGATAGAATTTTTGCAATTTCCCTTGTTCTTTCCCAGGCATCAAAAACCTCTCTGACAGGCTTGAAGTATCCTCCATCTTCTGCATGAATCTTTGCCTTTCTGTATGTGGGAGATGATGGAGGATGGGTTATAATCTGGAACGCCTTTACTGCAAATTCAAAGTCCTCTCCGGCTTCATCTCTCCATTTCTTTGCTGTTTCAGGTTTTGGAGGATTGTAGAATGTTTTTTGAATCTCTACTGTTGAGAAAAGTCTGAAGTACTCCTTCATTGAGGTGGGAAAACCGCAGCATCCAACCTTTATCATCATTCTTGCTTCTCTTCAAGAATGAAAACGGTTTCGCAAGAATGATGTTGGTGCCTTCAGCAAGTTTACCACAAACAATAAATATTTAATCACAAAATTATATTTATGAGTGTAACTATTAAGGCAGTTAAAGATGGTCCGTATCTTGTTAAGGTTGATGGAGAGGTTAAGTACGCCTTATGCAGGTGTGGTCAGTCAAATAACAAACCCTTCTGCGATGGAACACATGAAAAGGTTGGATTTAAGGCTGATGAGGTTGATTTGGATGTTGCCTAAGCCAATTGCCTTTCAGGCTGTGATGCAATTGGTGGAAAGTGTTAAGTAAGATGGGATGAAATAGTTAAATTAGCTAAAACTTAGGTGATTTGGATGTGGAAAGGAAGACAAGCTATAATTGGTGCTTTAATTGCAATGCTGATTCTCTCACTCTCTCTTGGAAATGCATCAAAGGAAGAGAAGAGGTCAGAAGATATCGGGAAGATTATAATAATACACACAAAAGCCTCAGACAAAAAGGATTGGATAAAGAATCCAAAAAAGCCTGAAAACAAGGGAAAGGGGAAAAAGAATGTTTGCTATAGATTGCTGGGTGTTAAGTGGAAGAGACTTCCCGTAAGCTATGTGATAAATCCAAACAATGGTGATGGTCTTTCTAGCGAGTTTGTTATCTCTTCAATCTATGCATCTGCTGAGGAATGGGACAATCATACAAGCATTAAGATCTTCGATGACAGTTATGCTGTGGATTACAATGCCACTTGGGACGGATTTGGATACCCTGATGGAAGAAATGAGTTTGTATTTGGCAACTTTCCACAATCTTCTGCTATAGCAATCACTGTGATTTGGTACAGCAAAAGGACAAAGGAAATAATCGAATTTGATACGCTTTTCAATGACTACTATGAGTGGGGAAATGCCACAATAAATTCAAGCTTGATGGATCTCCAGAACATAGCAACACATGAAATAGGACATGGACTTGGACTCAATGATCTCTACAGCATCAATTGCTACAATGAAACGATGTATGGCTATTCAGACTATGGGGAGGTTAAGAAGAGAAGTCTCGAAAATGGGGATATAGCAGGACTTCAAAGAATGTATGGAGAGTAATCATAAAATTTTCAGAAACTCGGAAAATTCTGGGTGGCATTGAAAGATGCCGCCATAATATTAACAATATGGCTGGATTGTTGCAAGAATCTATGCCACTCCAACAACGCTTTATGCCAAAGCAGGAATACCATACAAAACTCTTTTATCTGCTACACCTTCCATTCGAAGTCCTCTCCCCATCAATTTCAGATACTTTGGATTTAGAGAAACCACAGCGATATGAATTTTTCCTATCCAAAGGCAGATTCATAGACAAGCTCGATAACATCCATAACCCTCATTCTATCATCAAGCCCGACACTTTTAACTCCATCCTCAAGCATTATCAAACAAAAAGGGCAAGCAACAGCAAGAATCTCAGCTCCCGAGTCTCCAGCCTCTCTGGCTCTTATGTTATTCGGTCTCTCTTTTCCGGGATACTCTCTCACAAGGTTTCCCCCTCCTCCTCCACAGCAAAAGGAATTCCTCCTGTTTCTGGGCATCTCCACCAGCTCCACTCCAGGAATTGCCTTCAGAATCTCTCTTGGCAATTCATACATTCCGTTGTACCTTCCCAAATAGCATGGATCGTGAAACGTCACTTTAGCATCTATTGATTTCTTTAGCTTCAACTTTCCCTCCATTATCCCCTGATAGATGATCTCAAGAACAAACTTTGACTCCAAATCCTCGTATTCGTTTTTGAATCCATTATAACAGTGAGGTGAGGTTGAAAATATCCTCTCAACTCCGTATTTCTCAAAAATCGAGAGGTTCTCTTCCTTAAGAATTTGAAACAGCCCCTCCTCCCCAACCCTTCTCACATCATTTCCGCAGCAACCCTCCTCTCTACCTAGTATCGCATATCTAACTCCAATTTCATTGAGAATTTTTACAAGCTTCCTTGCAACCTCTTTATTCCTGTTATCAAAAGCATGCCCACATCCAACCCACCAGAGCCACTCAAATTCACCATCCTTCACTCTTGGAACCTCCAAATCTTTAGTCCAAGCATCTCTCTTGTATTTAGCCTCGCCCCACGGATTTCTCTGTTTCTGAATGTTTATGAGGAAATCCCTGATGTCGGGAGGTGCTTCTCCGCTTTCAATTATCCCTCTCCTCATCTCTCCGATGATCTCCATCTGCTCAATGTAAACCGGGCAGAGTTCCATGCAAGCCCTGCATGTCGTGCACGCCCACACAGCCTCCATGTCGAGAACGTTATCTAGAAGTGGCTTGCTTTCTTTGGGATTTCCAAGAAAATCAAAGCTCTCCTCCAAATTTTTTCTCAAATTCTGCATCAAAAACATTGGAGAGAGTGTTGTCCCTGAGCTTGTTGCAGGGCAAGCATCCTGACACCTTCCACATCTCATGCATGCAAGGCTTGAGAGCATGTCCCTCCACTGAAGGTCTCTTGGCTCTATGGCACCCATGTACTCCTCATCATCGATAATTCTTGCTGAAATTCTCTCACTTCTCGTTAGAATGTTTAATGGGCTGGCAATAATATGTGCAAGTTTTGTGTAGGGAATCAGTGCGATAAAAAGAAGGGCAAGAAGTGAGTGTAT
Organism: Geoglobus sp.; assembly: GCA_015523645.1. Lineage (GTDB taxonomy): Archaea > Halobacteriota > Archaeoglobi > Archaeoglobales > Archaeoglobaceae > Geoglobus. The sequence continues at coordinate 9,606 of WAJY01000284.1, forward strand.
GCTCCAAAGCCATCTGTAAAGCTTGAGGTCAAATGGTAGGAATGTTGAGATGAGATAGCCTATGTAAGCTGTGTAGGCTGGAGAACCGCTTGCTATTCTCACAGCCTCGACAAGAAACCCCAGAATTGTTATCAGAAGGAGTAAAAGAAGAACTGCACCATCATCTCTGGCATGCTCCCACTTCTTCTCAAATCTCGATGGCTTGAGAAAATATCTGTTCACAATTGCGATCAGGATGCCTGCAGTCAAGGCAATTCCAGCAGTATCCATAAAAGCCTCATGAAGCAAGTAGAATGTTCCCCTGAAAAACGAGGAAGTTATGTGATCTGCTATCGTTAACACGATTGTCCCAATGGTCAGAACGACAAAGCCCCAGAGAATGAGGATGTGCATTATTCCGATTTTCCCCTCCAAAAAGTAAAGCCTTACAAAGACAAAGCCATCCTTTACCGCCAACAATATCCTTTTCCCAAACTTGTCAAATCTGTTTTCGTCATTTCTACCAGTTTTTAGAATTCTGTACCATCTTAAAACTCCCAGAAGAAAGATGAGAGTGGCAATGAGGAAAAGAAGGTAGTGGATGTACAATACCAGCGACTCGTCAACACCCCACAACGGCTCTCTCGATGGGAGTTCCAGTGCCGACACCTCCAATAACAGGCATATAACAAAAAAATTTTCAATGGTTAGAGATCATTCCACCAGAACTGCATTTATAATTCCTTCCTGATTCGGACGGTTTGTAACCACAGCCTTTCCAACAGATGTCTCGATGATTGCGCCTTTTGTTATGACGTTTCTTCTTGCGTAGTGTATGTGGGCTTTGTTCTCAATCACGTTCTTAATCTCAGCCCTGACAACTCTCTTTTCAGAGGGGAGGTAGACATTTGCATACCGATCCCTGAAAAGTCTTATCTTGTACCCTCCACCTCTTACTCTGATCTTCTTTATCTTCCTCTCGCCTATCAGTGTTTCAATGTATTCTCTTCCAAGCTCGTATTTTCTCTTTTTTCTGAATTTTCTGTAAAGCTTTCCTGTATACTTTCTCTTGCTCCTTCCCTGCCAGATCAAGGTAACACCTCCTGAGCGTAGCACATTGAGTCTACTTAAATAATTTGTGGGTTATGCATATTTTCTGATGAAAAGCTCGGGATAGGTTAGGGGAGTTACATGGTACTGCATAAGAACTCCTATCATATCTCCCCTCAGAATTTCTCCATCAACGGCAGACACAACAACAGCATAATCAACAACTCTATCCTCCTCAACAAATCTCTGCTCCTCAAATTCTATGTCTATCGTTATGCCAAAGCTGTGATTTTTAGCCCCCATCGGCTGAACTATTGATCCCGATGGAATGTCTATCTTTTCAACCAATATCTTTTCAGGCTTGTTTGCATGAATCCTTTTTGTCTCAGCACTAATAATTGGCTTGAGATATCCAATGGCACTTCTCCTGAAGACAAAGGGCTTATGCTCAAATTCTGATCTTTTAACTTTCCCTTCTTTTGAAATCACAATGTTTCCTCTGCTCTTCTGAGTCATGAAGGGAGTTAATCTCTCAACTATACCCCCTGCTGAAACTGCATAGATGTTCATGATACCAATAATGTCATTCTTCCTTATCTCCCCCTCATCTGTAGGCATGAATAGGACATGAGTGATTATCTTCTTCTCCTCTATTTTTCTGGGCTTTCCCGGGCTGTATATGTCAATTACTGTCCCAAAAGGATTTCTGTAGCCATAAAGAGTTACCGGAATTGTGTTCGCCTGAAGTTCAATTGGCTTGATCTTTACAAGCCTCGCATCACCCTGCTCAAACTTGAGATCTTCATCAGCTAAAAGCATTCTCCACTCTCCAAGATTCCACCTTGAATACCAGGTTTCTCTTATCTCTCTTCTCTCTCTCACAATTTTTCCTCCATCCTTGTATGTTATATTTGCAGTCAGGCTCTCAAATTTTGGTTTTATGTCTGGAGATCTCAGAAACTCCTGATCTCCCAAGCTTCCAACATTTATCGGATATATCTTGAAAACTCCTATCAAATCTCCCTCCTCTATGACTCCGTCCTCAACGGGAAAGAAGTAGACGTACTTTATGCTCCTCGTCTCCTCAACCTTTTTTATCTCTGTTGGCACGGCATCGATTGTTGTTCCCAGTGCATGTCTGAGTATAGAGAGAGGGGCAATTGTGCTCTTAGGAGGTAGCTGTATC
>WAJY01000285.1 GCA_015523645.1 Geoglobus sp.
AAGAGCACATCTCTGGAAATGAGTTGAGAAAAATTGAGGATAGATTATCCAAATTCAAATGCAGGAAGATTATCGTCGTGCCATCAGAGGATTCGATGAGCAGATCACCGAAATTTGCTCAGGTTCTAACTCCTGATGAACTCATTAATCTTTCAAAAGAATCTCTCGAATCTATCTCCTCAGGACATTAAGGTTAAAACTTAAATACTCTACCCTCTCCCTCAACCCTATGGCAAGAAGACCGGCAAAGATGTGGAGAAGACTTGAAAGACCCTACACCAGAAGGGAGTACATTGATGGTGTTCCAGGAATAAGGCTGAGACAGTTTGAAATGGGTAACAAGAAGGCTGAATTTCCCGTCATGCTCACCCTTGTTGCAAAAGAGGCTGTTCAGGTCAGAGATACAGCTTTGGAAGCAGCAAGAATTGCCGCAAACAAGTACATTGCAAGGAGAGCAGGATCGAGCAACTACTTCTTGAAGGTGAGAATTTATCCCCATCACATACTCAGAGAGCATAGAATGGCTGTTGGAGCTGGAGCAGACAGAATTTCTCAGGGAATGAGAATGGCTTTTGGAAAGCCTGTTGGACTTGCAGCAAGGATTAAACCAGGAACGAAGATTATGAGCATATGGACAAAACCTGAGCACTTTGAGGTTGCAAAAGAAGCTTTGAAGAGAGCTGGACAGAAGATACCTACACCTGTGAGTGTTGTTGTTGAGAAGGGTAGGGAATTACTTAAAGGGAAGGTCTGACTTTTTTGTAGTATTCCACAACCTCCTTTCCCTCCACAAATGGTATGTCATGTTCTTGAGCATATCTAAGGGCATCTTTTTTTGATAGAGCTTTTCCAGTTTTGTCATCAAGCATCTCGCAAATTGCAACAGCCGGAGTTATTTCTGCAAGCTCAGCTATGGCAATACTGAGCTCCGTCTGTCCAACCCTCTCATAGATAAGATTTTTTGATGCTTTGAGGATTGCTACATGCCCGGGACTTCTGAAATTCTTGCCAAACTCGTAACTCTTTCCATCCAAAACCAGTTTCACCGCCTCACCGATCTTTCTTATCGTTAAACTTCTATCATTATCGGTAACACCTGTGTACGTGTCTCTGTGATTTACCCAAAGGCTGAAGGAGGATCTTGAATCATACCTTATGTCAAAGTAACTTAATTCTCTCAAGGCTGAGTATCTTTTTGCTGAAAACTCTAGCAGGTCATGCATGTAGGGCAAACCCAGTTTTTCTGCAGCCTCAAATGGAATTGAAACGCAGATCAAACCGCCACCATCTTGCCTCATCATCGCTATGCTTTCAGCCTTAACGTTTAAAGCCGGTATTGCTATGTCCGTTTCTCCTTCTCTGTAGTCGAAATCGTAGATCAAAACAGGCTTTCCTTTTCTGAAGGCTTTTATTGCATCCTCTATCATAAAAACACCTCAACCTCTACCTCATCACCATCCTTAAGTCCAAGTTTCTCTCTCAGATTTACCGGTGCTATCACCTCTATTATTTCCTTGTTGTAGTGAGTTCTTTGGGGAAATATCAAAGCTCCTTCAACTCCGTCTATTCTGCATTTAAACGCCTTCACATCACCGAAGGTTCTGTCTGCTGTTTTGAAGCCCTCAATGAGTATTCCCTCCTCCTCATCAAGTACCCTTCTGAAGTACATCTGCTCCTTTGAAATTTTTATGTTTAGAGTTCCTAGAAAAGGTGAAAATCCCAGCTTTTCAACAAACTGTTTTTTGTAACCTTCAAGTCCCACATAATACTTGCCTTCACCTACACCGCTTACAATCTTTCCCTTTATGCAAACTTTTTCAACTCCTTCAAAAATTCTTTTTAAGTCCAAATATTCCTTGTAAAGTATCTTTTTTCCCTTTTCTGTTATCACTATGAACTGTCCGTCTTTGTTGATTGTTCTCTCAATAAGTCCATTATCTTCAAGCTCTTTTAGCTTTCTAGCAGCAGTTTGCAGACTTTGCTCTATCTTATCTGCAAATTCTTTTGAGCTTATTTTGATTACCTTTCTTGTGGCATTCATCAAAGCGAGTTTTTTGAGAGCTTCTATCATCTTCTCAAAAATGAGAAGCTTCTCAATATAAAGATATTGGTTGAAGGTTAAGAAGCAAGAAAGATTACAAGCCAAATAGTTTCAAGATCTCCTCAAAAACATCTTCTCTCGATCCTGAAGAGAAGAGAACTATTTTTTTACATCTCAATTCCATGAACTTTTCTATCATCTGCTTGAATCTCTCTCCATTGAGCTTTAACCCCGAATACTCCCTCTCATGAAGGTCTTGCCCGAGATACCAAACCAGAATGTCTGGATTATAGCTTTCTATTATCTCTACAACCCTGCCAAATCTTTCAACATATCTTTCCGCATCTTCAGTCCTCGCAACTCCGCATCTCATCTCCCTTATTTCCTTGCATCTCTCCTCTCCCGATATGCAGAAAAATTTTGCACTACACATTCTGTAGGTGTCGCTGTGATGGGCATCTGTTTCAAGAACAACGATTTTCTCAAAGCCCTTTTCCTTGAGTCTTTCAAGCAGTATTGCTAGATCGTTGAAAAGACTGTAACCTCCCCATTTATTTCTCTCAGCATGGTGACCAGTTCCTGACGTTGGAACCACAACAACATCACTCCCCTCCACTTCATCTGCCGCAGTTATCACACACCTTATCGACTCGTAAGCAGAACTGAAAAATGGGAGTTTCTTAACACTTTCAAAGTATTCTTTTGTGTGAAATTTTAGTATGTATTCATCAATGTTGATGTCTGAGGGAGATTTGCATTCCCGAATATATCCGAGTCTTTTTGATGTTCCCAGCCAAGAATTGCCCAATTCTTTATTATAAATTATGGCAATTCCCATGTGAATACTGTTAGGGAAAATTAATAAATATTTTTTGCAGAGCCTTTCAGTGATGGTAAACGTCATTTTCCTTCCTTCAGGTAAAAGAGGTGAGGTTGAAGAGGGAAAAACAATTCTTGAGATTGCTCAGGACATTGGAGAGGGTATAAGAAGTCTTTGCGGTGGAAAGGGAAGTTGCGGAAAGTGCAAGGTGATTGTAAGAAAAGGTAGCTATGAAATAAACCCTGAACCACATGAAAAATTTGTATCGAGAAAGGAGAGGGATGAAGGAGTCGTTCTGGCTTGTCAGACTTACCTGAAAGGAGATGCTGAGGTATTCATACCCCCTGAGACGAGACTTGAGAAACAGCAGATACTCAAAGATTTTATTGTTTCAGGAAAAGAACTTCAGCCAGTAATCAGAAAGGAGTTTTACAGGGATGCTTTTTTGCCAGAATTGATCTCGCAAAAAGGATACAGGCTTGGATGTGAGCCTGAGGTTGAAGAGGGAGACCTAACCTTAGTTTTGAGGGACAATGAAATCATGTGCGTGGAGGAGGGAGACACTAGAGATGAGTTCTACGGACTTGCAATTGATATAGGGACGACAACTCTTGTGACTGCCTTGGTTGATATGAACAGCGGGAGTGTTGTTAACATCGCCTCTGACTACAATGGTCAGATCATATACGGAGAAGAGGTTCTCTCAAGGGTTGAGTTTGTTTTTGGGAGAAAGGATGGAATGGAGCTTCTGCAAAAAGCTGTTGTTGATTCGATAAATAAGCTGATAGAAAGATTACTTGAAGGTTACTCCTCCCCTGATAGAATTTACGATGTTGTCTGTGCAGGAAACACTCTCATGACTCACTTCTTTTTGAAAAAGGATATAAACTATCTTTTCAGGTCTTCAAAGGTTCAGATAGAGAAAAAAGGATATTATGCGTATGCCAAAGACCTAGGGTTGAAGGTGAACCAGAATGCGATGGTTTTTGCCCTACCACCTGTTGGAAGGTATGTTGGTGGAGACATAGTCGGAGATGTACTTGCAAGTGGAGTTGTTGACACTCCAAGGCTCTCATTGATGGTCGATCTTGGGACAAACGGAGAGATAGTTCTTGGAAGTGAGGGATGGGCAATCTCTACAAGTGTTGCAAGCGGTCCAGCATTTGAGGGTTATGAGATAAAGCATGGAAGCAGGGCTGTTGAAGGGGCAATAGATCATGTAGAGATAGCAAATGGAGAGGTTAGATACACGGTAATTGGAGACAAAAAACCGAGAAGTATATGTGGTAGTGGACTGATAGACCTGCTTGCCGAGCTGTTCAAAAATGGGATAGTTGACTTTCAGGGAAACCTTGACAGAAAGCACCCAAGGGTTAGGAAGGGCGAGGGTGATTATGAATTTGTGGTTGTGGATGGAGAGGAGACAGAGACAGGAAAGGACATAGTTTTCACCCAGACTGACATAGACACGCTTGTGAAGTCAAAGGCAGCTGTTTGTGCTGGAATAGCTGTTCTGATTAAAAAGGCAGGTTTAACTCCAGCAGATATTGAGAGGTTTTACATAGCAGGAGGCTTTGGATACTACATAAATTTTGAGAATGCAGTTACCATTGGTCTTTTTCCCGAACTTCCAAATGCTGAGGTGGTTCAGATGGGCAATGGTGCGCTTGCAGGTGCTTATCTTGCCTTGACATCAAAAAGGAAAAGGGAGCTCGCGGAGACAATGGCAAGGCTCATGACCTACTTTGATCTGAGTGTGGATGCTGATTTTATGGAGGAATACAATGCAGCTCTCGCATTGCCTGGGAGGTATGAGCTGTTTCCAACCATCTATCCAAAATACATTTCCTGAAAAATTTGTGGATTGACCAATCCTATTCTTGATCACCTCTTTTCTCAAATAGGATTTTTGATGCATAAACAGCATCGCTCAGCAGATGTGAGGTCAGTCCCAAAACAATAGGTGTAAAATAGGAATTGAGGAGATAGAAGGAGAGTATTGAGATTGCCGCTGAGAAAGTCAAATGAGTTTTAAATCCTGTTTTTACAAAACCTTTTTCAATCATATCTTTTTCGAGCATTTCGTATTCTCTGTAAATTCTCAATGGTCTTCTGAAAGGTTTCAAATTCTTTTCCTTATTGTATCTAAAAAGTAGAATAAAATAGAGATCGAGATCGATAAGAGATGAAAATAGTCCTGCAATCAATGCATAGAGAAGTAATTTGGGTTGCGAGCTTCCAGGGAAAAGAGAAATTTCAACAAGGTATGTAAAGAGAGCTCCGATCAAAAAATGCCTGTGGAGGAGCATTTTATTCATCCAACCTTTCGATTTAAGTAATTATCTCTGAAAATTAAGGGCTTTATTGGGAAAGTTTATTACATTTTGCTGGCTGAATTTTATCGAGGTGGTGGTTTTGATTAAGGTCGGGATAATCGGAGGGACAGGCTATACAGGATCCGAGCTTTTGAGAATACTAGCAAAACATGAAAAATGTGAGGTGAAATGTGTTAGCTCAAGAAAAGAAAAAGGCAAGAAAATTCATGAGGTTCATCCTCATTTGAAAGGATTTTACAATATTGAATTTGTTGAGCCTGAGTTCAGGATTTTTTCAGAGTGTGATGTTGTCTTCACCGCAGTCCCACATGGAGAGGCGATAAGATACGTTCCTGAGCTATACGAATCTGGAGTGAGAGTCATAGATCTTTCAGCAGACTACAGGCTTTCAAAGGAGAAGTACGAGGAGGTTTATGGAAAAGAGCACTCAGCTTATATCGAAGCAGTTTATGGATTAACGGAGATAAATAAAGATGAGATAAGAGGGGCGAGGCTGATTGCAAATCCGGGGTGCTATCCTACTGGTGCAATTCTCTCTGCTGCCCCTCTCGCAAAGCTCGAGCTTATTGAAAGGGTCGTTTTTGACTCAAAAAGCGGTATAACAGGAGCAGGAGTCGCACCCACTGAGTTTACTCACTACCCAAATCTTCATGAGTCAATTGTGCCATACAGGATTACAGAGCATAGGCATTATTACGAGATGGAGCAGGAGCTTAGAAAATTCCAGGAGGATGTGAAAATATCCTTCACACCTCAGGTATTTCCTGGTTCAAGGGGCATACTAACAAATGCCCACATATTCCTCAAAGGTGACTTGGAGGGAGAGGAGATAGAGAGAGTTTACAGGGAGTTCTATAGGGATTGCTATTTTATAAGACTTCAGAATGATATCAAGCTGAGCTATGTCAGGGGGAGCAATTTCGTTGACATCTCGATCCACAAGGGAAAGGATAGGGTGGTTGTTGTTACGGCAATAGACAACCTCGTCAAGGGGGCAAGTGGTCAGGCTGTTCAGAACATGAACGTGATGTTTGGGCTTGATGAGAGGGAAGGTTTGGACTTCCCGCCTCTCTTCCCGTAATTTGAGCCTTTAAAAAAGGATGGGAAGTCAAAACCAAGCTTAACCGCATTTTGTAAATCCGCACATCTTGCATGTCATGCACCCCTCTCCATACTCAAGAATGTTTCCGCAATCAGGGCACATGCCTCCTATAAGCTTGGTTCTTTCATGCGTAGTCTCACTCTCCTCTGTGAATTCCGTAAGCGGCTTTACACCTTTAATGTCCAACTTTACTTTCTTGTACTCTCCTTTCAGATGTTTCTCTAGAACCTTGGCAACACCATCTGCACAGCTTGTGATTATCTCACCATCATCCAGTCCTATGGATGGGCATCTTATTCCCTTAAGCTGTCTTATCAAAGCTTCAGGATCCACCCAGCTCCTCAACGCAACGCTCAGCAATCTCCCTATTGCTTCTGTTTGTGATGCGGCACAACCTCCGCTCTTTCCAAGCTGAACAAAAACCTCGGCAATTCCGTACTCATCCTCATTTATTGTAACATAGAGAGAACCGCACCCAGTTCTCGTCTCAACGGTAGTTCCCCTTGTAATTCTCGGTCTTGGTCTGGGTCTGTGGTACCTTGCAGGCGGTCTGGCTTTCTCCTCCTTTTTCTCAGCTTTTTTAACTGAAAGAACCTGTTCTTCCCTGCTTCCATCTCTGTAAACAGTTATTCCCTTGCATCCAAGCTCGTATGCGAGAAGAAGTGCTTTTTCAACATCAGCCTTTGTTGCATGGTTCGGGAGGTTTATTGTTTTGCTCACAGCGTTGTCTGTATACTTCTGAAATGCTGCCTGCATTCTCACATGCCACTCTGGAGAAATATCAAGGGCGCATTTGAAAATTCTTCTTATCTCAATTGGTATTTCATCAATGTTCTGTATGCTCCCACTTTCTGCAACCTTGCTGAGTAACTCATCTGAATAAAGATTCAAAGATTTCAGAACTTCCTCGAAAACAGGATTTACTTCAAAGAATTCCTCTCCATCTAGGATGTTTGCTCTTCTGTATGCAAGGGCAAAAACTGGCTCTATACCACTGCTGCATCCGGCAATTATGCTTATCGTTCCTGTCGGAGCGATTGTGGTTGTTGTTGCATTTCTTATCTTTATTCCCTTTCTCTCCCAGACACTTCCCTTCCAGTTTGGAAAAACACCTCTCTCCTCTGCAAGGCTCTGAGAAGCTTTATGGCTTTCTTCCTGAATGAACTTCATCACCTTCTCCCCAAGTTTTATTGCTTCCTCGCTATCGTATGCAATGCCAAGCTTGAACAGAGCATCAGCCCATCCCATAACTCCTAAGCCGATCTTCCTGTTCTTCTTTGTCATCTCCTCAATCTCAGGTATGGGATAGCTGTTCACGTCTATAACGTTGTCAAGAAATCTTGTTGCTATCCAGACAACCTCTCTAATCCTTTCCCAATCAAAATCCATTTTTCGCTCATCAACAAACCTTGAAAGATTTATTGAGCCGAGATTGCAGGATTCGTAGGGTAAGAGAGGCTGTTCACCGCATGGATTTGTAGCTTCAATCATCCCGACATGCGGTGTTGGATTTTTCCTGTTTATCTCATCGATGAATACAATGCCCGGCTCACCATTTCTCCAAGCCCCCTCGACAATCAGGTTGAAGATCCTTCTTGCAGAAATTTTCTTCATGACCTCTCCTGTTCTTGGGTTTATGAGCTCATACTCTTCATCATTCATCAAAGCTTTCATGAAATCGTCCGTGACTGCAACACTTATGTTGAAATTTCTTAATACACCTTCTTCCCACTTCGCGGTTATGAAGTCCTCAATGTCTGGATGATGTACATTGAGGATTCCCATGTTTGCCCCTCTCC
>WAJY01000286.1 GCA_015523645.1 Geoglobus sp.
GGTCACGGGAAGAAGAAGAAAAAGCTCTGGATGGCGATTGAGCTTGAAGATATAAAGAAATACAACAAACCAGTCAAGCCAAAAAGGTTTGTGCCGGTTGGAGGGCAGTATCTGAGAGAAATTGTAAAAACTTAATCAATTGTACCTCTGTAAACACATTTTTGCTATTGGGAAATCTTAAATCAGTTATTTGAAATGATATAGTTATATGGATTCGATTAGAGGCATTCTTGGTGCCTCTCTGATATTCTTCACTTTATTGCTTACAGGCTGCTCTCAGGTGAATGAAACAGTATTCAAGAACCCAAGCAAACTTGTTGAAGAAGGAAAACGATTTGCAGAAAATACTACTCGGATTGAAATCGAAGATATTTACAGACCCTTAATAAACCAAGAAGAACAGTTGATCGAAAAAGCGAAAGAACTTGGATTTGATACGGAAATACTTACTGCCCTTTATGATGAATTGAAAAAGAATCCATTCAATCAGGAAATTATCAAGTTGCTCAAATTCTATGCTGAAGCCTTAATGCAGGAAAAATCCATCGATGAATCTCACAAAAAGCTCGCAGATTCATTAGCCAAAGAAATAAAAGCCATAGGCCCGATTAACGAAACGTACTTTGAAGATTATGAAACTTTCAACAGGCAAACTTACAGAATCAACCACATTGCAAAAACGCTTAATGATAGATTTGGAACCGAAATACCTGAAATTGACCTATCCAGAGAGAATTTTGCAGGAATACAGGAAGTCAGAAAAGCACTTGGTTATTCAGCCCTCATTAATTCATACAACAAATTGTATGAATCTGCTGAAAAACTGCCAAGCAATAGAGATGAAGATTACTGGGAATTTTACAAGAATCTCTTTCTGTTCATGGCTGATTTCTACTTTTTGGAAGAGAAGGTTGCTTACAAAGCAGCATTTACAACAACTGGTAAAATTGCAGCAACACTGGGCTTAGCAAAAACTCAGGCAGTTCTCGGCCCTAAGGGATACGGATTGCTTCTGAGTGAAATCCACTGGATGCTGAGGGGAGAGATAAACGAGGGTTGGGCTGGCTTGCTGGAGACTCTCAGGAATGATTCGTTGATCTGAATTTTATTCATTTTACTCGAATTAGACTATTAAGCGGATAAATATTTTAAAGTCAGGAAATCAAATAAGCAACCATATGCGAATTTACATGGATGTCTGCTGCTTTAACAGACCGTTTGATGATCAAACACAGGATAGAATCAGAATCGAATCGGAAGCGGTGCTGGTGATCATTGTCAGATGTATGGAAGACTGGATTCTTGTAGGGAGTGAAGCAGTGGATTACGAAATTTTGAAAATTCCGGATGATGAGAGGAGAAAGAAGGTTGAAGTTCTGGCATCAATTTCAAAGGAGAAAGTTATTGTGGATGATGATGTTGTTAAGAGAGCTTTAGAGTTTGAAAAAATGGGTTTGAGGGGAATTGATGCTCTGCATTTGTCCTGCGCAGAAAAATCTTCAGATATTCTGCTCACAACGGATGATGATTTTGTGGGAAAAGTTAAAGAGAACAAGAATCATATTAAGATTAGAGTTGAAAATCCAGTAACTTGGTTAATGGAGGTGCTCGGAGATGAGCAGCGCTAAAACCCTCAATGAAATCAGGAAGAAAGGCATTAATGCTCTTGCAAAAGCTCTCGGGCCGATAGGAATGGTAAGGTTCCTTCAGAGCTTTGATACTGGTAGCGGAGATTACACAAAAGAAAGGTATGAGTGGCTTGATGAGAGTGTAGAAGATATTGTGAGGAAAATTAGGAAAGTCGATAAGTGAATTTTATCCATCACTGTCTCCTAAGATCAATACTATGGACAAAAGTGAAGCAAAAAGATTTTACAAAGGATACGTGATTTTGAAAGGAAAAGACTGGTATAATTCCACTTTCACCCTGCACCCAACCCTTATCTAAACCGTCACGACCAAGTTTAATATGGAGCTTATCCAAGAAGGCTTTAATGCTCTCATAAAT
>WAJY01000287.1 GCA_015523645.1 Geoglobus sp.
TCGTAAAGAAGTGCTGTGCCAAGTTTTCCAAGTGTTTTTGCCCATTTTGTTGATCTAGCCTTCTTGTCAACCTCAAGGGCATACCTAAGCAATGCATCTGGATCGAAAAGCTCTATGTCAATGCATCCACTTGCCGTGATTGCCTTAAGGTTTTTCGAACCCATCACAGAACCAAGTCCGCTTCTCCCTCCAGCGTTTTTTACACCATTTATTACGTTTGCAAATACAACCTTGTTTTCTCCAGCCTTTCCAATTACCATGGATTCAGCTCTTTCATCCTCAATCTCCTCTCTTATCGCCTTCTGAGTTTCATGGGTGTCAAATCCCCACAGATGCTTTGCATCTCTTATCTCTATCTCCCCATCTTTGACAAGCAGATAAACGGGTTTCTCGGCTTTTCCCTTTATGAGTATGTGGTCGAAGCCTGCATACTTGAGCTGTGGACCAAAGGCACCACCCATGTTTGCATCGCCAACCCCATTTGTCATCGGGCTCTTTGAAGATATCTGAACCCTTCCAGCGCCAAGAGCTGGAAATCCTGTTAGCAAGCCAGCACCAACAGCAAGCACGTTTTCTGGATCAAAGGGAGAAATGTCGGGTGGGACATTGTTGTAGATGTAATACCAATTAAGACCTCTACCTCCCAGATGCTTTTTTCTCAGCTCCAAGGGTATGTCCTGAATTACTGCTTTCCCCTTTGTCAGATCAACAAACGCAACCTTTCTCTTTAACACCACCTTATCACCCCAACAAAGCTAAGCAGGACCCTGAACCTTGGGCTGATCTGCATCAACCCATGATATTCTCCACCTACTGCCGCAATGTGGGCATTCAGCGATCTCTTGGTTTCTTTCAACCTCAAACCTCTTTCTGCAATTTAAACATCTTGTTGACAATGTCATAACATCACCCTACTTAATTTATCTTTGTCAACTTTAGCTTGATAAATCTTTTTACAGCATTTTGATTTTAAAAAATTATCTCCATTTAACTGGTTTGATCAATGTCAAACCAAAAGTTTGACAAATTTTGACAAGCTTTAACTTGGTTTCACATTCGCTAATTTCGAACTCAAAATTTGTTTATTTTAGCTTATTTTAATTTAGAATAGTTTCAATAATAGATGTGTTAAAATATCAAATTCTTACGAGATTTTGACAAATCGTTATTAATAATAATGAAGATCGGTTTTAAAATTTAAGGAGGTGAAAAGATGTTAAAAAGAGAGGAATGGTATGACTTGGCTACCAGACTTGACTGGGATTTTAGCTATGTTAGTGAGGAAGAAGTCTTTCCACCAGACATTGCAGGAAAAACTTCAATACCACGTGAGATTTGGGTAAAGGAATATGATGCCCCGTACAAAGTTACATACAGGGAGTATGTCAAAAATCAGAGAGACAAGGACATGAGGGTTTTGGCAGTTAAAGATGCTGCACAAAGAGGTAATCTGTTTGAAAGGCTTGACAGAGCATTGAAATCAAACTGGCTTTTCCATTATGGAGGTGTACCGCTTGCAGAATACCAAGCTGGTGTAGCAGAGGCAAGAATGGCAAGGTTTAGGAGAGCTGGAGAGTGGAGAAATCTCGCAACTTTTGGATGCATGGATGAAATTAGGCATGCACAACTCCAGCTTCTCGTTCCACATTCTTATGTGAAAAGGGATCCAAGGTATGCATGGGCTCACAAGACCATGTTCACAGAGGAGTGGGGGTCAATAGCTCTAAGAAGATTTTTCGATGATCAGTTTGTTTCTACAGATGCCATCGAAACCTCAATACAGCTGACGTTTTTATTTGAAACAGCATTTACCAATCTTCAATTCATAGCGATGGCAAACCAATCCTATGCATCTGGAGACTATGAATTTGGAAACCTTGTTCAAAGCATTCAGACAGATGAGGCAAGACATGCCCAGATTGGAGTGGGGGTTGCTCCTATAATGGTTAAGCATGGAGAAAAGGAGAAGTTCCAGAAGATGGTTGACAAGATGTTCTGGACAACATGGAGAGTCTTCTGTGTTCTTGTTGGATGCACAATGGACTATCAGATACCAGTGGAAGAGAGGCAGATGTCCTTCAAGGAGTTCATGGAGGAATGGATCATAGCACAGTTTGAGAGACTGATGTATGATCTTGGATACGAGTTGCCTTGGTACTGGGACATTTTCCTTGAAGAGCTTAATTATCAGCATCACGCATTCCAAATTGGACTTTACTGCTGGAGACCAACAATATGGTTTGACAGAAAAGGACCATCACCAAAGGAGAGAGAGTGGTTGAATGAAAAGTATCCTGACTGGGATGAAAAATTCGGACCAATCTGGGATGTGATAATAGAGAACATAAACAATGGCAAGATTGACAAAACCCTCTCTCCAGACCTTGTTCTGCTTTGCAACACCTGCAATCTGCCGATATGCTTCCCACATCCGGGAGAGACACAGCTTCACACCCTGACATACAATGGTAGAAAGTACTTCTTCTGTTCTGAGCCATGCAAGTGGATATTTGAGCAGGAGCCAGAAAAATTTGCAGGGCAGAAAACACTGTTTGATAGATTCTTGGCTGGAGAAATTCAGCCACCTACAATCGAGGGTGTCATGAAATACATGGGATTTGAACATCCGGAAGAGATGGGGGATGACAGCTGGAATTATGAATGGGCAAGGATGTATGCTAAGACTTAGAAGAGGTGTTGCTATGGGTCAGATACCAGTTGTGCACATTCATGAGGAAGACTTTGTATGGCGTCCGGGATTGATTGATGAAGAGGACACAGTTGAGGAAGCAACAAAAAAACTTGCTGAGACTTTTATTGGTATCAGAGTAAAGGAA
>WAJY01000288.1 GCA_015523645.1 Geoglobus sp.
CTATTTTAAAGGAGAGAGAAGAGCAATACAAAGCGTCTCTCGAATACATAGCAAGTTTGCTTGCTAAAAGAGGAATTTATTATGATGAGAAAGCATACCCCTACTTCTATCCCTCTCCAAATCCTGCTGATGGGAGAGGTCCTGAAAAAGCGTACAAAGACTGGCCTGACAGAGACACTCTCGGCTCCGCATACAACCTCAATCTCCTTAGCCATGAGCCTGGAGCTTATGTCCACAATCCAGAGTATGTGAAGGAGATAATCTATGACACAATAGACTTTCTTGACAATGGCAAGCTTGACAACTCAGCTCTCGAAAATGCACCTGATGCTGTGAAGTCGTATCTTGAGGGAGTTAGATGAACTCCCACCTATTTATTCATGCAAACATTTTTAACTGACTTCATTTAGGTTAATTCTTATGAGGTATGTTGGTCTAGACATAGGCACAAATTACACAAAAGCAACAGCAAACGGCACCGACGTGATAATATTTCCGAGTCTTGTTGTTTACGGTGAGGAAAAGGAATGGAGCTTGAAGGGTGAAGAGGAAAGAAAGGTTTACGTTGGTGAAGAAGCTGCCTACATGGCTCAGAGCATGGAGAATGTTGAAATACTTAGACCGCTCCATGAGGGAAGGCTCATGCACAGATCATATATGGAGCTTGCGAGACATGGCATATCCTCTCTGAATGTGGAGGGCGAAAGGCTAATTGCAACAGGTTTACCTGTGAAAAGCTCGAAAAAAGAGAGAGCGGAGATTGTGAATGAGCTTAAACAAGTTTTGAATTCGGATATCTTGCTTCTACCACAGCCTGTTGGATCAATGGCTTACATGAAAACCAGCACTGGCGTATGCATCGACATAGGTTTTGGAACAACCGATGTTGTTGTTCTCGCTGATATGGAGTATTTAAAGGGAGATACGCTTTTGGTTGGTGTTGATAAGATTTATGAGAATCTTGAAATGATCATAAGAAATGAGTTCGGGATAACGATAACACCTGAAGAGATGGTGAGATTGCTGTCTGAGGAAGGATATGAGGTTGGAAGAGTGAGGGGTGGAAAGAAAATCTCAGTTAAAATGGAGGACATTTCTCAGAGTTACAATGAGATGATGAAGTCTTGGGTTGAAAGAGTTGTGAACAGGGTGAATCTTCTTCTTGAAGGTCTTTCCATCTCCCTGGTTGAGAACATAATCCTGACTGGGGGTGGAGCAAAACTTCCTGGAGTTCAGGATGAGTTCAAGGAACATTTCAGGGACATCGGGGACATAAAGGTTCCTGACGATCCGGTTACAGCAAACGCAAAAGGTTTTTACAGCTTAGCCAGGATTTACGGTAAGCATGAGGAAGGATTAGAGGAAAAGGAGAAGGAGGAGAAGGTAACAGAAAAGAGGGGTAGAAGGAAGAAATGAAGATAAATATCGATATACCATCAGATATTGAAAGAGCATTGTTAAGGAAGTGTGAGGAACTAGGTTTGTCTCCTGCTGAGTTTGTTAACCAGCTTCTCGAATGGTACTTTTTCAAAAGAAAGAGAGACATTCCAAAGGAGCTTGTTGAATTTTACAACTATGCAAGGAAGAAGGGAATAGAGAAGGCAAGGAAATGCAGGTATAGTGATGAAAAGTACTGTGCCTTGGAAACATACAAAAAACTCGAGATATCAGCAGAACCAAAGCCAATACATCCCTATGACTGCCTCTTTTGCAGTTACTTTGCGGACAGCGAGTATGAAGAAAGAAGCAAGATAAAAGTAACCCCTGAGGATGCAGAAAGGATATACCAGATTGCAAAGCTCTCGGCAAAGATAGTTGTTAGAGAGTATGGGGAAATGCTTGGATATAAACCAAAGATGAAAATTGAGAAGGAGGAAAAGGAAATAGGAAGGGATGAAATCAAAAGACTTGTTGAAAATTGGTAGAATTGGTTTGAATATAAATGGGGATTTTGAAGATGAGGTTCTTGTTGAAAGGGCAAGAAAAGCTGAAAAGCTTGTCAGCATAGTATGGATTGGGGATTCGGATTTTTTCAAGAGCCCCTTTCATGTTGCAAATCTTTTCTTAGAAAACACCGATATTTGCATCGGGTTCGGAATACTCAGGGCTGTTAAATGTGAAAGTAAAATCAGAGAGCTCGAAAAATTCAGGGGTTATGAGGACAGGGTTGTTGTTGGAGTTGGAAGTGGAGGGGCAAGCATTTCAGCTACTGCAAGCTGTGTGAAAAGTCTGAAAGAGAAGTTTGATTTCAGAATATTTGCAGGAGCAACTGGGAAAAAGAGCATCTCAATTCTTTCAAAAGTAGCAGATGGGATGCTTTTGAATCACATCTCCCCAAGACATGTGGGGTGGGCTGTCAAATTCTCGTCCTCATACTTCAACTCAGCCTATGGACCTAGCCTCATCCTCCCATCTGATTTTGAGCAGGATCTGATTCTTGCAACATCACTTGTAATGGGAAGCAGTAGAAGCTTTCTTGAAGAGATGAACTACCTGAATGTTTATGAGGAAATTCAGAAAATTAACATCCTTGAGCTTATTGAGAAAAGGCAAAGAGGTGAGGACTTGTCCAGATATGATGATTTCAAAAAACTTCTGAAATACAGGAAATTTCTTCTTGAGAATTTTTCAATTTCAGGAGATGAGCTTAGAGTTGCTGAAAAAATTGATCAACTGCTTAACATCTGCCAGCATGTCGTTCTTGGCGACCCTTTTTTCAGGAATGAAAACTTTCACAAATCCTTGAGAAGGATAATTGAAATTTTAAAGAAAAAATTTTAAAGATCAGTCCTCATCTGAGGAGGATTCGCTTTCAAAGTCCTCTCCGCCACCAGTCTCCTTCTCCTTCTCAAGTCCCTTTGCGGCAATGACATCGTCAATCCTCAGTATCATTATTGCAACTTCTGTTGCCGAGCTTATTGCCTGCTTTTTAACGTTCAGAGGTTCAAGCACCCCAGCGCTCTTCATGTCAACGATCTTTCCGCTGAAAACATCAATTCCATCGTAGACCTTTCCGTCTTCATGTGATTTCTTGAGTTCCACAAGTATGTCAATCGGATCAAGTCCTGCATTCTCTGCAAGCGCCTTTGGCACTATCTCAAGGGCTGATGCAAATGCATCAGCAGCAAGCTGCTCTCTTCCACCGAGGCTTGGAGCCCACTCCTTTAGTCTTAGGGATAGCTCGATTTCTGGAGCTCCACCGCCTGCAACTATCTTGCCGCTCTCTATTGCAACCTTGGTAACCTTCAGGGAGTCCTGAATGCTCCTTTCAACCTCATCGACGATGTGCTCGGTTCCTCCTCTTACAAGTATTGTAACAGCCTTTGGATTCTGGCAACCCCTGATAAATACCATCTCCTCGTCGCCAATCTTTCTCTCCTCAACTAGATCAGCAGATCCCAGATCGTCCTTGCTCAAGTCCCTGAGATCTGTGATTATTCTTGCTCCCGTTGCCTTTGCAATCTTCTCAATATCGCTCTGTTTAACCCTTCTCACAGCAAGTATTCCTGC
>WAJY01000289.1 GCA_015523645.1 Geoglobus sp.
CATCTTCATCATTTCCTGCTTCTCCTCTTTACTCAAACCATCAAAGAAGTTTTTCATCATCTTTTCCACCATTCTTTCCATTTTTTTCTCCATCCTTCTAACAATCAACTACACAACTCTGCAATTAATTTAGAACCATCTCCGTACATGTACGGTTTTACAATTCATATTCTTGGGTAATGAATTTATGCTCAATTCTTCTCAAAATCTCAGCTAAACTTGATTTGAAGATTCTCGCTTCTCTCACTAGCTCTTCGAGAGTTATTCTGCGTGGTATTTCATAGTATCTGCATTTAATGGCAAGTTTAAGTATCTCCCGCTGCCTTTCTGTGAGCAAGTTCCCCTTTTCCCTGTAAGCTGTAACATGATGAGCACGGGAAACTCTATAATTGACTCACTCTTCGACATGGCTATTAAGGGGAAATGTGTTTCTTGTTTTTTACCATCAAGAACGCTCTATTGCTCCAGATTATGACGAACATCAACCTCTGATGGATTATTCTCTATACATTCCAGAATTTGCAGAATCTCATCATTCCGAGCCTTAATTTTAGTGAAAATCATGCAATCCTTCAATCCCAAAGGAAGGCTTGAAAGGATATGAAAATCTGCAGAGGGAAACCTTTTACTCACCTCGGACATCCACAGATTATCTGGTATTCTTATTTTGATAGTAGCTTTTCTGAGCATATTATTGATTTATTTAGTCGTGAAAATTTATTAATTTAATCCTAACATACTAAAGAGGCAATTAATAGATCTTCAAGGCGAAATTCAGATGGGTTCTATTTAAAAACCGAAAATCTTAGTGAACAGTGTTAAATAATTCTTGGCTTAATCTATTCTGAGGTGAAAAAACATGAGTATTTCGAAAAATAAACTCGTTAAAACTCTGGATCTTAGGGAACTTTCACCACCTGAAAGACATGCAAGAATCATGGAGCTTTGGAGCTCCTTGAAAGAAGGTGAGGCTTTCAGAATAATCAACGACCACGAACCCAAGCCACTTTATTACATGTTCTCTGCAGAATATCCAGGGCAGTTTGAGTGGAAGTATGAGAAGCAGGGCCCAGATGAGTGGGTTTTTGTAATTTCAAAAACCTCAGATGGGGAAAGCAAGAAGGCTGAAAAGGTGAAAAAGCTTTTGAAAGATCTAAAGAGTAATGAGGATCTGGAAAGGCTCAAAGATGAGGCAAAAGACATACTGAGGAGCATATCTCCGGCTGAGCTTGCCTTAATCGAGCAGGAGATGATACATGAAGGAGTCTCAAGAGAGGAAATGAGAAAACTCTGCGATGTCCACCTTGAAATTCTCAGGGAGACTCTTGAAAGTGATAGGGTAAATGTCGAAGCTGGACATCCAATACACACAATGATGGAGGAGCACAAGATGATTCTTGGATTCCTTGACAGGCTGAGAGAGGTGCTGGAAAATCTTGATAGAGCGAAAAGTTTTGATGAAGTTAGAGAGGACGTTGAGTTTCTCATACACATAGCTGAGCATCTTGTGGAGGCTGACAAACACCATCAGAGGGAAGAGGATGTGCTATTTCCGGCATTAAAAGAGCATGGGGTAGTGGAACCACCTGAGATCATGAAAGAGGAGCATGATGAATTGAGACCGAGGAAAAAGGAGCTTTTTGAGGTTGCCAAGAAGTGGGAAGGTTTTGACTACGATCAATTTGTCAGAAAAGTTAAAGAACTTGCAGAGTACATAATTGAGGAGCTTCCAAAGCACATATACAAGGAGGACAGAATTCTGTATCCTCTTGCAATTCAAACAATACCAGATAAGCTGTGGGATGAAATAAAAAGAAGATGTGATGAAATAGGATACTGCTGTTTTACCCCCCAGCACTGATTCTAACAAAAAGTTAAATCTTCTTAATTTTTTAAATTTAATTGATTCTAAAAAGCTAAATGCATGGGTAGGGAATGAGCGGGCATTTGGCTTGGAATGTTGCAACAATAATCTTAGCCATGGTTGCTACCTCTGAGTTCATTGTGAGCAATGATTTGGGAGAGCATAAACCAAAACCTGAAAAAAATCCAAAAAAGTCAAAGCAGGATTGAAAGAGAAATCCAAAGATGTCTTTCCTAAACGCAAAAGGCATGAGAGTATCTTAATGTTTACTCAGCAAGAGCCAGCATTATATTCACATCCCCCGGATGTGCAGAGTGAAAATTCAACGGATGCGTCATCTCCTTTTAATTAAAAGCCGAGAATTTATTTGCTTAACAAAGAAATATCTTGTTTACAAACCAGATTTTCTTTCAAGTAGCATGGTTGAGGCTAACTTCCAAGCAAAGTGCATACCAACATGGAGGTTGACTGGAAGAGCGCTTTATCTTTCCTTTCAAGCTTTGGAAGAGAGCGCATATTACACAAAAATAAACGAGATTAAAAATGTAAAGGTTGAAATTAAAGTGTTAAATGATGGCTCGCTTGCATTGAAGATAAGAAATCTCGCCAATATCTATGGCTATGTATGGAAAGCTAGGATAGGCATTGCTGAGAGTGGATAAAATGAGAATTGGCATTGTAGCTCAATTTAAATAACAGCATTTTTCCATCGCTTGTGGACTCTGATGTTAGTTTATTGGAATTGGGGCAATAGGTTAATGTATATTGAAGAAACATGCTTGCGATTAAGAAAAACCAAAAAATTTAGTTCTCATGCCAAAAAGTGCGAAGAGCAGGAACAAAAAATCATTAAAGCCGAATTTCGATGCCATGCGTTTAGAAAAAATGCGATGCAGCAAGGAGAAGAAATGAATATAAGGCTGGATTTGCAAAAGTGTTTTTGATGAGGAAAAAGTTCTCAAGATGCAATGCGATTAGGTTTGGTATTCAGCTTCCACACGATCCCATGGATCTCATATTTGAATCTGCAATCTTGGCTGAAAAGCTTGGCTTTGATTCTGTTTTCACTCCAGACCATCTTGTCGGAATTGGCTTGAGGCAGTGGGACTCATTTGAAGCTTTTACACTTCTTGGTGGAATATCAAGGGTGACAAAGAGGGTTATGCTTGGAACCTGTGTTAGCGATGTTTTGAGGAGACATCCGGCTGTTCTTGCTCAGTCAGTAATGACTCTCGACTACATGAGCAATGGGAGAGCAATACTCGGTCTTGGTGCTGGGGAAGGAATGAACCTCATTCCCTATGGAATATCCGTAGAAAAGCCAGTTTCAAAGCTAAAAGAGGGTGTAGAGATCATAAAAAGACTTCTTAACGAGGATGAGGTTAATTACAAGGGAAAGTTTTTCAGACTTGAAAAAGCCTTTATTCAGCCAAAACCACTCAGAAAGATTCCGGTGTGGATAGCGGGTAACTCTCCAAGAACGATTCTTTTAACAGCCGAATTTGGAGATGGCTGGATTCCCACAGCAAGCATGGGAGAAGATGGATACAGAAAAAATCTTGAAACTATAAGGAGAACTGCCAAAAAGCTTGGAAGGGAAGATGGGGAAATAGAACCAGCCCTTTTTGCTTACATCGTTGTTGATAGCAGATTTGAAGATGCCAAGAAACTGATTGAACTGCCAGGAAAAGTAGTTGCGCTTCTATCCCCTTTCAGAGAAAAGTTCCTTGAAAAAGCTGGAATTGGTGAAAAAGACTTAAATTTCCCTCATTTGATTGGATTTACGTTCAATGCGGAGAATATCAAAAAAATTCTTGAATGGGCAAAGAAAATACCTTTCGAAATCGTTGAAGACAGATACATCTTCGGTTCTCCAGACGATGTTACAGACAGGCTTGCAAAATTTGTTGAAGCCGGAGCAAGGCACATAGTTCTAACACCCCTCGTTCAGCACAAATACTATCTAAGAAATGTAGAGATGCTTGGCAAAAAAGTTCTGCCCTACTTCAGGAATTGGCTCTGAGCTTTGGCGAAAAGCGAGGAAGAAGGTTTTTATTTTCATTTTATTTTGAAGTTTTGATGGGAGAAGATAGTGTGAGGATCAGGGAGAAGCTCTCCACATATCTAGAACATAGATTCGGCAAGAACATTCCAGAATTCTATCAGGTTTGCATGGCTACCCCCGAAATTCTGGAGAAATTCATTGTGTTTCGGGATTCTGTGATGAAAGAAGGAAAGCTTTCCAGAGAGACAAAAGAAAAGATTGCATACCTAGTATCAGTTTTGAATGAGTGCGAGGCATGCAGCATGGCTCACAGAAAGCATCTGAAGGAGTATGGATGTTCAGATAAGGAGATTCAGGCTCTTGAACTGCTGGAATTTCATGAGCTAGATGAAAGAGAATCTTCTGCCTTAAATGCAGCCCATGAGGCTGTTGTAAGCAGAAAGATATCTGACAAAACCATGGAAAAGCTAAAAAGGTTTTATGATGAAGCCGAGATAATTGAGATTGTCTCTGTCATCTCCCTTTACATG
>WAJY01000290.1 GCA_015523645.1 Geoglobus sp.
CAGAAACTCCGCTCTTTGTCGTCGATAGCGGACTGATAGAGAAGCCCAGAATGCCATATTATAGCATAAATGCACCTGTGGGCAGAAATATTTTGGAGAGCAGCGCAATGGAAATCGAGAAGGCAATGGAAACTTTTGAGTATGCGAAGATTCTTGGTAGAGAGGTGTCAAGGGAGTTTGATGTTCTGATGATTGGAGAAAGCATACCTGCTGGAACAACAACAGCTGGAGCCGTTTTAAAGGCAATAGGACTGAATCCAAGAGTTTCGTCAAGTATGCCAGATAATCCAATCGATATAAAGCAAAAGGTTATTGAGAGAGCCGTTGCTAGGATTAGAAGTGATGATCCTCTTGAAATAGTTGCTGAAGTTGGAGATCCGGTGCTATTAACAGTTTCTGGAATTTCTGCTGGCTCTAGGAAGCCAGTGATTCTTGCAGGAGGTACACAAATGGCAGCAGTCTCCCAGATTGTGAAAATGATTAAGCCGGAAGCAGAAATTTTTATAGCAACTACAAAATATGTTGTCGATGACAAAACCGCAAACATTGCCGAGATTTCAGCAGTCGATGTTCTTGCAAGCGACCCAGGACTTGGAAGATCATCTAAGCCAGGACTTAGAGCTTATGAACAGGGGTTTGTTAAGGAGGGAGTTGGTGCTGGTGGAGCAACGCTTATGGCTCTCAAAAAAGGATACACGCAGGATCGGTTTTTGAAGGAGGTGGAGAGAGACTACGAAATGATCGTGGAGCAGGCTAAGAGATGATATTTACAATCAAAATTTTTAAGCTGATTATTACTTTCCAGCAATTGCTGGATAAACTTCTTTTCTCGCAAAAATAAGATCCTCTATCGTGTCTATCTCAGTCCAAGGAAGACCTGAGGTCTTTGAATAGTTTATCTCATACCCCTTTTCAATCATCCTCTGAAATGCGTGCTCATAAAAAACCCTTCTTCCATGGATTTCAATGGTCTCGGACACGCATTCATATAGCTGATCTCCAGACTTCTTTGTGACCTTTGTTATGCCTATGTATTCTCCATCAGCTTCCTGAGGATTGAGCTTCTTGCTTATTGCCACAACCCTCTCACCATCCACCTTAACTTTCATTTCCTCCTTTCCCAGAGTTTCCCTGAAGTCAACTGAAATTGTGAGGTTTCTCTTGTTGCTTGAATGAATGTTCTCAAATATTTCAGGATGAAATATTATATCCGAGTTCAAAATGTAAAAAGGAGCCTTTACTTCTCCTATAG
This sequence comes from Geoglobus sp., assembly GCA_015523645.1. Lineage (GTDB taxonomy): Archaea > Halobacteriota > Archaeoglobi > Archaeoglobales > Archaeoglobaceae > Geoglobus. The sequence continues at coordinate 1,253 of WAJY01000290.1, forward strand.
CAAGATAAAGGCTGTAGATGTTGTTCGTTTCATCGTATCTATGGTTGTGAACGTACTCCACATTAACCTCTTCAAAATTCTCTTCAACGTACTTTCTTATCTTGTAAGCCTTATGACCTGTAACTATGATGAAATCCCTTATTCCATTATCCTTTAAAACATCAATTGAGTGAGCTAAAAGAGGTTTCTTTCCAACGCTAATCAAAGCTTTCGGAACCTTTTCTGTGAGATGTGATAATCTGGAGCCCATACCTGCAGCAAGGATTATGGCTTTCATGCTTTAAACATCTACTGAAATTTATTTAAGTCTTTTCTGAAAAAATGGAGCATGGGAAGATATGAGTATGTTCTGACAAATTATGTGTACAGAAGACTTTCAAAGCCAATTGCCAGAGTTCTCATTAAATTCAATGCTAATCCAAATCACATAACATACTTCTCTTTTTTCTTAGGTCTCCTCTCAGCATTCCTGATCTCTGCAGAGAAGATTTTGGAAGGTGTCCTTCTCCTGTTTATCTCCCAGATATTCGACTGCGTTGATGGCGATGTTGCAAGAATGAGCGGTAGAGTGACAAGATATGGAGCTTTCATTGACAGAGTATTTGACAGGTATGTGGATGCAGCAATAATAGCTGGAATCATAGCTTTAGATCCAGAAAGACTCTGGCTTGCAGGATTCTTTGCCTTAACATTCTCCTTTGGAGTTAGCATGGCAAGAGCTATGGCTGAAGCTGAGGGAGCAGAATGCAAGGTTGGCATAGGGGGTAGAGACACAAGAATTGCGATTATAATGATCGGGCTTCTGTTTGGCTACTATCTGGAAACACTTATCGTTGTTGGAGTTTTAAGCCTCATCACAACATTCCACAGAATAATCCATACCATCAGACAATTCTGAATCATTCTGACAAATTATTTTTAAAGGGATGATGGATGCTTCACCATGGGTAAGAGATTTTCTGGTGATCCTGAAATTTTGAGGAGTGAGAAAAGGAGGAAAATTCTACCTACAGATGTATTTGAAAGGCGTGTAATTGAGGGATTGAGGTTTAAAGAGAACGCGGTTGACTATGGAGCCGGAACCGGATATTTCACTGAGATTCTTGCAAAACACTTCAGGAGAGTTTATGCTGTTGAAGCTGAAAAGTCAATGGCTTTAATGCTAAATGAGGAAATGAAAAAGAGAGGAATAGACAATGTGGGCATAATCATTTCCGAAACTCCACCCGATCTGGATTTTCAGATTGACTTTATCCTTTTCTCAAATGTTCTTCACGAAGTCGATGACATCGATTTGTTTTTGGACTGGAGCACTAATGCAAGGGTTGTGTGTATAATCGACTGGATGAAAATTGAGACAGAATTCGGTCCCCCCTTGGACGAGAGAATTGATGAAAGAGAAATGATTGGAGCTGTTGAAAGGAGATTCAGATACGTCAAATCTCTTAAACTTTATCCGTACCACTACGTTTTAGTATGCTACAATGAGAAGGATGCTGTGAATCAATCCTATCAAAAACCCTATAACTGCTCCTGAAAGCTCTATAAACCTCATCTCATTCTTTGCAAATCTTTTGAATATAATTTCAGCCTCCTCCTCACTGAATTCGGCAATCTTTCTTTCCAGAAACTTTCTGAAGTCCATGTTATCTGAGATGACTGATGCCAATCTTGCCTGAGTTGCAGAAACAATCTCCGAGATTTGATTTCCGAGCCTCTCCTTAAATCCGTATCTTTCAAGGATCGTTGCAACTGGATGGCTTGCAAATACCTTGGCAAGCCTAGATTCTCTGAATGTTTTTTCTATAGCTTCATTTATAAGCTCTCTGAAATCCTCCTTTTCGATGTAATCTTCAACGATGTCGACGAATCTCGTTGCAAGTTCGTCACTTTTTGCAGGAATCAATCCTTGAAATCTCATTCCAAGAATCCTAAATGGCTTTTTGGGGTGGAAGAGCAGCTTTATGGCAACAACATTTGTAAGATATCCGATGAATGCTCCTATAATTGGAGAGAGTATCAGAATTGAATCCATAGAGTTGAAGTGACGTTTGCTTTTTAATTAATTTGCGAACATCAGGAAAGATCGAGATTTCCGAAAGAAATTTATATATTGTTAATAATTGAAATTTGGTGTAAAAAAATGATTGAGATACTTGCTATTTTAGGTGCTTTTGCCGCTATTTGGCTTTTTGGAGAGCGTTGGCATCCTTTACGTCCATCAACGCTTAAATTTATTAAAGAAGGTGGGTTAAGACCGATAATAAATCTGAAGGCGATCCATGCCTACATCTATGGTCGATGGACAAACCAGTACATCGCTTTTCTCCTTAAACACGTCCATCCAAGGTTGGGTGAGAAAGGAAAGGTGTGGCAGGCAAACCACTATCACGGAAAGATTGTAACTCACGAACTTGCCAAATCAATCGTTACCCTTGACAGGGATATCCCTCTACAAGATCTGGAGCAAATAATTCCATATTCTGCAGCAAGGAACATAGTCCTTCAAGCTTCTCCCGACATAGCAATTTACGAATGCGGATGCCGAAATTCGCGTTCCGATCACTGCGAGCCTACGCAGGTGTGTATGGTAATCGGTCAGCCGTTCGTGGATTTTGTCATAGAGCATAACCCGAAGACAAGTCGGCTAGTAACAAAAGAAGAAGCTCTTGAGATTTTAAAGGCTGAACATGAGAGAGGACATGTTCATTCTGCGTGGTTCAAAGACGCCTGCCTCGACAGATTTTACTGCATCTGTAACTGCTGTAAATGTTGCTGCGGTGGGATAGAGGCGATGAAGAAGCACGGAATTCCTATGATGGCACCCTCAGGCTACGTTGCGGAAATAAACGAGGATTTCTGTATTGGGTGTGGTGATTGCGTCGATGCCTGTCCTTTTGATGCCCTCTCAGTAAATGAAGTTGGTTGTCTCGAATGGGAGAAGTGCATGGGATGCGGAGTTTGCGTAAATGCATGTAACCAAGAAGCGATTTCTTTGGTTAGGGATGAGAGAAAAGGTTTGCCTTTAGATGTGAAAGCCCTGGCTTAGTTTTGATGAATGCTACAAGGCTCAATATTCTCAAAAATCCTTGAATTATCTTCACCTCTTTCCCAACATGAAGAAAGATTATTTCTGGAATTGGTTGGATCTCTTTCAATTCTCATGTTCGATAAAATCTCACCAGTTTGGGATCCCAGTATTTTCTAAGATCTGCATTCGAACTCCTCTGTGAGGGAATTCTTGGAGGAATAGCGCTAAAAGCCGAGATCATAACTCAAGCTAATGCCCATATAAGAGATCTAAGTGTGAAGCCAAAGCTTCTTGAATGGCTTTTGCTGCAAGAATTTGAATGAGAGACGCGATTGGATTCACAGGCATGATGAAACTGAAAAGCTTGTGTATGAGGTGTAAGGAAGAACCTATCTCCTAGTGATATTTGGTGAAGTTAGGAAGTTATCCTTGGTGGAAAAACGTTATTGGAAGGAGGAAGCTAGCAATGAATATGAGGGTGAGGTGGCTCGGAAATTCCTGTGTAGAAATTTTTGGTGAAAGGCACATCGTAATCGACCCAAATTATTTGGCTGAGCCAGAAGAAGGAGTGGAGATCGTTTTAGTGACACATGAGCACGGGGATCATTTCGATCCAGAAAAGTTCGAAAGATTGAAAGTTAAGGAGGTCATTGCTCCCAAAGCAACTCTCGACGAATACGGAGTTGAAGGGAAAGTGGCGAAGCCGGGAATGGAAATTGGTGGGATAAGAGTTCTTGAAAGCTGGTGTTGGAAGGCAAAGGAAAGTGTCAGCTATCTCTACAATGGAGTTCTGCATGCAGGCGACTCTGCAAGATTTCCGGATGTTAAGGATGTAAGGCTTGTTTTCACAGCCTGCTTCCCAGATTACTATGAAGATTATCTAAGAGAATTTAAAAGGCTAAAGCCTAAGCTCGTTGTTCCTTTCCACTATTCTGAGGAGAAAATTCAGAATGCTGAAGGACTCAAGGAGCTTTTGGATGAAAACGGATTTAACTGCAAGATCTTGGAGGTTGGAGGGGAAATTGAAATTTAAGAATGAAAGATAGTTTAAAGAAGAAGTTGGACTTTTATTAATCTTTACATCTCCAAAAATCTTTAACAAACCTCTTTTAGCATTCTCCCACTCATTTTTGGGTTTATGCTTTCTCCTTTAAAAAAATTCCATAATCACTGCTAAATTAAAAATTTTTTGCTAAATAAAGAGGATTCAAAATACCTGTGGAGCCACATACTCCCCAAAAACCTCCCTCAAGGCATCTGTCATCTCACCGAGAGTTGCTTTTGCCTTTACAGCCTCAAGTATGTAGGGCATGAGATTCTCATCAGGATTGTCTGCAGCTTTTTTGAGCTTTTCTATCGCTTCCTCAACCCTTTTCTTGTCTCTTTTTTCTCTGAATCTTTTTGTTCTCTCAATCTGCTTTCTCACAACCTTCTCATCAATTCTCAGAATTTCAGCTTTAATCTCCTCCTCAATTTTGTACTTATTAACTCCTACTACCACAAGCTCGCCCTCATCAATTGCCCTCTGCTTCTCATAAGCTGATCTCTGTATCTCTCTCTGTATATATCCATCCTCTATCGCTTTTATCACTCCACCCATCTCATCTATCTTTTCAATGTATTTCATAGCCTCCTCCTCGATCTCATCTGTCAGCCATTCAATGTAATATGCCCCTCCAAGCGGATCTGCAACATCCGCAACTCCACTCTCCTCAGCAATGATCTGCTGTGTTCTCAACGCAATTCTAACAGCCTTCTCGGTTGGAAGACTCAAAGCCTCGTCATAGCTGTTTGTATGCAGACTCTGAGCTCCGCCAAGCACCGCTGCAAGAGCTTGTAGTGTAACCCTTATTATGTTGTTCTCAGGCTGCTGGGCTGTAAGAGTACATCCAGCTGTCTGAACATGGAATCTCAGCATCATTGACCTTGGATTCTTGGCATTGAATCTCTCCTTCATAATTTTTGCCCACAGCCTCCTTGCAGCCCTGAATTTCGCAACCTCCTCAAGCAGATTGTTGCCTGAGGCAAAGAAGAAGCTCAGTCTTGGGGCAAACTCATCAACGTTCATTCCCCTGTCAATAACCCTCTGCACGTACTCAATTCCATCAGCCAAGGTGAAAGCAACCTCCTGGACTGGTGTTGCTCCAGCCTCCTCCATGTGATAGCCTGAAATGCTTATCGAGTTCCACTTGGGAATTTCCTTTGCGCAGAACATTATTATGTCTGTTGCAAGCCTCAAGCTCGGCTCAGGAGGGAAAATGTAGGTGCCTCTAGCAATGTACTCTTTAAGCATGTCGTTCTGGACCGTTCCTCTCAAAATTTTCCTGTCAACTCCTTGGCTTTCAGCAACAGCAATGTACATGCTCAGAATCTGGGCTGCTGTGGAGTTAATTGTCATTGAAGTTGAAACTTTGTCAAGGGGGATGCCTGAAAAAAGTATCTCCATGTCCTCGATAGTATCTATTGCCACTCCAACCTTTCCAACCTCCCCAAGAGCCATTGGGTGGTCGCTGTCATATCCAATCTGGGTTGGAAGGTCAAATGCTACGCTCAACCCCGTCTGACCCTGCTCAAGCAGGTACCGATACCTCTGATTCGTCTCCTCTGCAGTTCCAAATCCAGCATACTGCCTCATTGTCCATAATCTGCCACGATACATTGTCGGGTAAACTCCCCTTGTGAATGGATAAACGCCTGGAAAACCGAGCTTGGATTCATAATCAACATCAACATCTTCGGGAGTGTAAATCCTGTCAACTTTAAATCCGCTTGCAGTCCTAAATTCATTTTTTCTTTCAGGAGATTTCTCAAGAAGAGGTTTAACATATTTCTCTTCCCATTCATCTTTTCTCATAACAAACACCCCTCAAGACAAAGAAAAAAGCAAATCTCCCTGCTGAACCCTGTCACCTTCCTTAACAAATATCTTCTCAACAACTCCATCCATTGGAGCAACAATCTCATTCTCCATTTTCATTGCCTCAAGAATTACAACAGGCTCTCCTTTTCTCACATTCTCTCCCTCACCCTTTACAACTCTCACGATTGTTCCAGCCATTTCAGCCTTAACAGCGTTCGACTCATCTAGCTTTGCTGTCTCGATTTTTTCTTCAGCCTTCTTTACCAAAGCTCTTGTCTCCTCTAACA
>WAJY01000291.1 GCA_015523645.1 Geoglobus sp.
CAGCAATGCTTATGTGCTTTCCAGAGATTTGAGCTAGCTTTATCACAAAGTTGTCAAGCTCGTCCTGCTGGAATGTTATGTTTGTTCTCAGGCTTTGATAGTTGCGATGGTATACATACACAGGCTTGTTGTAGCCGTTGCATGATATGTCCTCTATCAGCCTGTCTTTCATGATTGGGGTGATTGGACCGTAAAGAATTGTATCCCTCAAAACATAATAGAAAAGGGTGTGATAGTAGTATTCATCCTCTATCTTAACCTTCATCGATTCCAGAATTCTGTCAAATGCCATTTTCAATGTTGATATCTTATCTCTCCCTGGAGGAAGCGATGGAAGGACAAACTCAAGCCTTCTCACTATCTCCCTTCTCGTTTCCTCATAACCATCAAGTGGTGGCTCAATAACATGATAGTAGAGGTCAAGATCCTTTTGAAGTATCCTTATTCCTCCGAAAACGTGATCACCATAAACTGGGTATGATTCAATCTCCTCAAAACCTTCCGGTAAAGGAGCTTCAAGAACCCTCTCAGCCAATTCCCTGAAAATCTTCATTGAAAAATTGTTTTTCACGCACACTATTTAACCATTTTCATAATTATAATGAATAGCAATTCAAGGCAAGAATGGTATGACCACAGATCTGTGAGATTTTGAATCACGCAGACTTGCTTACCAAGAGAATCTGGAGCAGATTTCTGGGATGTCAAAGAAAGAATCAATAGGGATAGTTAATTGTTGAACTCTCAAATTTTAATTTTAACGATAAGGTAAATAATTGATCCATGCTGATCGTTGACACTTTCTTCTTCAAATAAACCTATAGAAAAATTTATTAAATTTTGCAAAAAATGAAAATCATGCCAAGGGTTGTGCATGTTATAGCTGTTGGAATGAACAAAGAGAGGATAATGAACAGTCTCAAAATGAGCGGATATCCGATACAAAAAACCTACCTTGTTCTCCCGAAAGAAAAGAATTATGAGGAAGTGGCTGAGGAAATTGAGAAAGCTTTGAGTGTTCTTGTCGAAATAGATAAGATATACATTGACGAAACTGATGTTTTTGGATCTGCGATAAAAATGCTCCAGAATCTCAAGAAGGAGAAGGATGAGGGAAATCAGATATACATAAACGCAACAGATGCCCCACGAACATTGATGATCTCTTGTTACGTTACCGCACAGCTTGTCAACGGTAACATGTATGTAGCTCTGCCTAGATATGAGAAGGGAAAGGAAGTAGGAGTAAGCAAGATAGTGGAAATACCGGTTCCACCTTTGAAGAAGATAGGAGAGGACAAGCTTAACATACTAAAGGCGATTTACAAGCACGGAAAAGAGGTTGACTCAATCAACAGCCTCATCAAGCTAATAGAGGGCAAGCTTGAGAAACAGAAGGCTTACATGGCTCAAAGAGCAAAGATGAGCTACCATCTCAAGGGCTTGGAGGGAGATGGTCTTATTGAAATGAGAAGGGAAGGAAAAAACGTCAGAATAACCCTCACACCACTTGGAGAGGCTTTTTGCACAATCAACTGAAGAAATCAAGCAAGGTGGGATTTTTCTTTTTAACAAAATTTCTCAATTTTTTAAAGTCTTCCTCAATTGTTTCTTTTAGCGGAGGCTTGTAAAGGGCTGCTGCAGGATGATATGTTGCGATAAAGCGGATAACCTTGCCATCAACAATTTTCTCTCTCATCAAACCTCTCTCCCTCGATATCGTTGTGAATGGTATCCCGAAGTGCTCAAAAACAGTCCTTGCAGAATGTCTGCCGAGACATGCAATTATCTCAGGTTTTATCACGCTTATTTGCCTCTCAAGGTAGGGAAAGCACGCATCAATCTCCTCATCATCCGGATCCCTGTTGTTGGGTGGTCTGCACTTTAGAATGTTAGTTATATAAACATCCTCTCTCCTCAACCCGAGACTCTTTTCTATCAAGGCTGTAAGAAACTTCCCGGCATTTCCCACAAAAGGTCTTCCTTGTTCATCCTCTTCCTTTCCCGGAGCTTCGCCAATAAACATTATTCCAGCATTCTCGCTTCCCTCTCCTGGCACATAATTCTTCTTTGTAATCCACAAGCTGCATTTCCTGCATGACCTTATCTCCCTGACAATCTCCTCAAGTGAATCGTCCATCCAATTGTGAGAGGAACATGAAAAAGAAAAAATTTTTGTTAAAACTTAAGCACCCTTGCCGAGACTATAACCGGATCCCAGATCGGGGTGAAGGGTGGTGCATAAACCAGATCTGAGAAGAACAAGTCCTTTGTTGTGAAATTTGCCTGAATGGCTGTTGCAAAAACGTTTGTTCTCATCGTGACCATCTCATAGCCAGCAATCTGAGCTCCCAAAATTCTGTTTGTCTTTGCATCCTTAACAACCTTAAGATATGTCTTCTTTGCTCCTGGATAATAGTGAACCTTTGTGTTTGCTGTTATAAAAGAGCTCTTTACCTCAAAACCTTCTTTTTTTGCTTCCCTTTCTGTCAGCCCCGTCTTTCCTATCTCAAGTTCATAAAACTTAGTTATCTGGCTTCCAAGAACTCCCGGAAATTCAAGATTCCCTCCTGACATGTTAACACCAGCCACATATCCCATTTTGTTACCTGAAGGAGCCAAGGGTATCCAGACGTTCTTGCCTGTTATCAGATGTTTAACCTCAGCCACATCTCCAGCTGAGAAGACATTTTCAACGCTCGTCTCCATTTTATCATTCACCTTTATCGCACCGCTCTCTCCAAGCTCAATTCCCAATTGCATGGCTAGCTCAACATTGGGCTTAATGCCAGTCGCAACAATGACAATGTCAGCATCATACTGA
>WAJY01000292.1 GCA_015523645.1 Geoglobus sp.
TATCTCTACGCAAGGGTCAGCACCAAAAATCAGCTTGAGAGTCTTGAGAGACAGAAAAAACAGCTTGTTGAATATGCAGAAAAACAGGGATGGAGCTACAGGCTGTTCTTCGAAGTTGCCTGTGGTGCGGAACTGGATATGTTTGATTCAGAACACAAGCGGTTGATGAGGTCTGCAGAGAAAGAGAAGCCTCATGCCATTGTTGTAACGAGCCTTGACAGATTTGGGAGGGATACTCTGCATATCCTCTTTTCAATTCAGAAGCTCGAAGAAATGGGAATCAAGTTCATCAGTCTGAAGGAAAGTATAGACACTGGATCCAGGATAGGGAAGTTCCTTCTACATGTTCTTTCTGCGGTTGCAGAGATGGAGAGGGAGCTTATCAGAGAGAGACTTCAAGCGGGTTATGATGAAGCGAGGAGAGAGGGTAGGGTTGGTAGGAAGAAGAAGAAGATTGATGAGCAACAGCTCAAAGAGCTCTATGAAAAAGGAGTCAGCTACACATCAATGGCTAAGATTTTTGGTTGTTCTGTTGGGACTGTACGAAATAGGTTGAAGGAGTTGGGTTTGATAGGAGGTGACATCGAATGATCTCGGAATTTCTTCAGGGTTATTTGATCGGGTTGGTGGGTGGTTTGTTGCCGGTAAGTTGGATAATAAGATGCGAAATCTTGCATTTTTTATTTGGCTCAGCGGTGGCATCGGTGGCGTTCTCCCTGATCTCGACCACATTCCTGAGCTCATGCAGGGGCAAAGAATCTCAATCCCAGTCATCGGCAAGCTCAACATCATCATCGGCGTTTCTCAGGATGGTTACGGCAGACCGCTCCACTTTCTATTTCTGGCTGTTGCTCTCGTTCTCATTTGGTGTTGTCTCGCACATATTGGCAGACGCCTTAAATCTGGGGTTTTAGAGGTGGTTGTGTTGTTTTCCATTTTGTTTCTTTCGTGAAGGAGGTTTTATATACGATAAACGCAGAGGAACATCAGAGGTGAAAACTGTTGCCGAGTCCGGCTGAAAAGAGGGTAGAAGGAAAGTTTTATCGCAGAAAGGATGGAGCTTGGGTTAAGTTAAGGGGCAGAATGGTCAAAGTCGGGGCGGATAAGTATAAGCACCTTCCGCACTACTCAAAACACTCTGTAAGCTCGGACAGAAAACGAAGAGCCAAGAAAAATAAGAGAAAAGTGAGAAAGTATCCCCACGCTTACGACTGAGCCTTAACTCTGCCCTTGTTTATCTCGTGACAGACCCATAAAGTAGCTATGATGCTCAGTGAAAGCTCGATGGCTATGATTGTCGTTACGGTCATTTTTTCATCCCTTTATCTCAAACCCCAATTCTTTCAACAGATCGAAAGCTTCTATTACTGTCGTTGCGGATATAATCCTATCGGTATCCCCGAACAACACACATGCCCTCGTACTCATTTAACTCACCTCCCTCAGTCTCCCTTGACAGAGGGTCTGAGGATTTCACCCTTTACCCTGAAAACCTGTGGAATCTCCACCTGAATCTGCTCGAATCTGCCATTTGTTGTTGTAATTACTGTTGTTGTTTCATTTAGGGTGGATATCTCATTTTCGTCCAGAATCACAGCATTGCTGACGATTAACAGGCTGTTGTCCGGAAGATTGACATATACAAAACCGGATGGTGGATTCTCTCTGTAAAATCTTATTACATCTTCATCAACTTCTTCAATAAACTTCTCAATCTCAAACTTTTCAAGAGTTTTTACCTCCATTTCCATCCTCCAACAACTCAAGCAGAAGATCGAGTCTTTTAGCAATCTGAAAAATAGAGCATTTGCCACTCTGGTTTAATGCACAATCATCTGAACATTCATATGCATTAGAGAATGGACACCACTTCTTAGGTTCTGGTTGTTTGCAGTAATGTTGCTTTTTCCAGGCCTCATATCCAACGAGTGCACGACCGAGGTCTTTAATTGTATAGATTGAGGTTGATTTGTATTCAGTGCCACATTGCTCGCACTGCTCCCAGAGATGTAAGTATATACCACTGGGAGCATAAGCAGACCTCTCATATTCAGCGGTGAGGGTTATACCTCCGTCAAGGGTAACTTTCGCAAAGAATCGATCAATCGGTTCAACTGTGAATGAGATATTGCCGAACTCAACACTTCTTTTTATAAATTCTTCAACATCTTCAGCGAAGCTCTTTGCTTCTTCCATTTGTCTCTTTATCTGCTGTTTTCTCTCTTCTTCATATTCTCGAATAGCAAGTTCTCTGAGATTCATCTACTCCACCTCGATTCTCGGGGCTATCAGGTGTGAAATCGAAACTCTGTCGTGGTTCAACTCGAAAATCCCGGGAACATCAGTTCCGAGTTTGATAAACAGCTCATTCCCGCTGAATTTGATTTGTTTGAGAAGTTCTATCGAGAAATAGCTCTTTGCCTGTGCTCTGTTGAAATCAATCAGTTCGTCAGCCGGGAACTCGAATACAGCTTTATCAATATCACCCTCAGCTTCGACATAGAACCCATCTTTCTCTGCACGCAAGAGTATAGAATCAGAGATTTTACCACAGACCTCAACAGCCCTCCTGAACTGCTGGGGTTCGAGTGTTATCTCAGCATTGAGATCAAGGTCTGGAACTTTCGGTTCTTTCCTGATCGTTTCTAGATCTATCAGATTTGTTGTGTAGTTTAGAGATCCTGACCTGAGATTGAGTTTTTCACCACTCGCATGGAACTCAACAACATCATCTTTTTTCAACACTTTCAACATATCGGCGAGCCTTCCAAGATCCACACCGATGAGGGTCTCACCATCGAACTCGAAGGACTCGAAATCAGCTCTGTCTATTTTTGCAGTCACGAGAGAGACATTCCCTGGATCCACCGCTTTTGAAGTCAGTCCATCCTCACCAAACTTCCATCTACTTTCCCGGATTTCGTGTGCTGTAAACCCAACAACAAAGTTTTTTAAATCATCTGCTCTACAAACAAAACCAACACCCACTATCTCACCTCCCTTATTTTTTCAGATTCCTTCCAGGACCTGCAAACAAAATTCCCACTTGAAATTGCTCCAGTATGATCGCAGTAACCTTCAAACTCTGAGAGAGGTTGTAGAAATTTGCTATTTCTGAGACACTCATACCCCTATTTACCAGTCTTTCAAATTCATTTCGTGGAATTCTTATGCTCCAGTAGTCTATCCCGTATTCTTTCACTCTCTTCAGAAGTGTCCGGTAGCTCACTCCGAGCTCTTCAGCGATTTCTTTATAGTTCCTGCCCTGTCTGATTCTTCTGATGATCTCCTCTTCAGGGACCTCTTTTTTCTCTGCAAATCTTACTTCGAATGGGATCTGATACTCCTCAAGCCTTGCTTTTATTGTTGATATGTCGCAGTTAAAATGCTCTGCAAGATGTTTGAGTTCGTAGCCCTGCTTTACAAGCTTTTCAAGCTCTTCTTTTGGGATGTGTTTTTTTGCAGGCATGTTACTCCCCAAGCTCACCGAGGAGCAGAACTGCAACCCTGCGGTTGACCCACTTCACTGGTAGTTGGATCTTTCCACTTGTTGGGTTATTTCTGATAACTCTCTTTATCTTCAGTATTTCATCATCATCTGCTGTTTTTCTGAGAACAAGTTCAACTCCATGATCGGCTAACTGTATTCTCCCAAATCTGAGCAGGAGCTGGAGATCAACTATCTCGATGTCTATTTTTCTGAAGCCCTCATCTATGAGACCACTCTCATCAAGCTCGACATCTTTGAGTTCATCCTCTTTTCCAAATTTGAGTTTGTCTGGGTATTTTTCTGCGAGTTTTTTGAGTCTGTCATCTTTCATTCCAGATCCTCCAATTTAAAGAGAGAAATGCTCATCATAGCATTGCTGACACTCTTCATAATCAAAGTATATCTCATTGTGCTTCTCACAGATGTGCATTTTACCATCAAACTCGCTATCGAGCATGAAGTTTTCAAGCTCTGCTTTTGTGTAGTTGTATCTCTCTGCAAATTGCTTGATGAATTCTGTGAGCATTTCAACAGCCTCATCTTCAGTTAATTCTTTGATGATCTCTATTGGAGCGTTACTGTATGCATGGTGTGCATCTCCATTGTCAACCAAAACAAGCTTTTCATTCAACATTGCGACATACTGTCTGTTATGATAGCCTTGACAACCATCCCAGCACCCATAATCAAGTGCTGAATCTCTGACAATTGCATAATCTCCCTCATCCATCTCTGAGATCAACTCCTCTGCTTTTTCTCTGAAATCTTCCTCTCCTGGCTGTGATATGATTTCGAGAGCATCTTCAATTTCATTTTCTAAAATCAGTCTCAATACTTCGTATGCAATGTCATCAAGCTGATACATTCCGCTTATGTTGATTGCACCGTCGTTGACAGTGTAGATGATATACTCTTTGAGTTTTTCAAGTGCTTCACTCTGCTCTTCTGTCAAATTCTCTTCAAAATCACTTTCATAAATTCCTCCGATCACAAATTCTGCTTGGCAATTCCAGACGTTGACGTATGTGTTGCTGCCGTGCATCTGACTGAGGAGATGAGTTAAATCTCTAAATCTTATTCCATTCATTTCTCACCACCTCCTTTTTACAATATTACATATGTTCTTTATGCTATATATAGTTTTCGATTTACACATGAAGAGAAGAACTTTACAGCATATAGAAGTGTAATTAAGAATTTTTTATAAAAAAGAGAGGAGTTAGCAGTCGTAATCGAAAATCTCTGAGAACTCCTCTTCAATCTCTTCTGCAATCGCTTTTTCTCTCTGTTCAGTGAGATAATCTAAGAGGTCGCTGTGTAGTTCTCGTTCTCTGATAAAGTTCACTAACGTATTGTGTTTGTCTTTAAGATTGTTTAGCTCATCTTCAATCTCCTTTTTCTCGTCTCTAAGCTTGTGTATATACCTTGTGAGGGCTTCACTTGTATCATATTCTTCAAATTGCATTATCGATTCTTCGTCGTATTTGATTACGATCTCATCGACTTCAACAGATTCAGGGACAAAAATCACCGTAACTTTAGTGAACTCTGCAAAATGATATGGTTCAAATTTTACAAGATCACTGCTCTTCTCTTTAACAAGCTGTTCCACCCTCGCTCTTATCTTTTCTTTTAGCTCATATCTCCTCTGCTCCTCTCTGACCTTTTCTTCTGCTCTCTCACATTCTTTTTTGAACTCGTTAAGGTCTATGGCTTCTGCTGTCAATTTAAACTTTGTAGATCCTGTTTTTTCAACCTGTTCTTCGATCCAGGCGTCTATGATTTCTACCAGTTTTTCTCTTGCTTTGTAGTATGCATTGAGGCCATACCGAACTCGTATATCACCCTCTACATCCCTTTCAAAAAAAACATTGCCATCGCTGATTTCTGCAACCTTCTTTATAAAATCGTTTGTTAGCTCTGCTTCGACTATTGTCTCCAACTCACCAAACACCTTCTGGCTCAATCTCGTATTGAGCCTTTTTACATACACTTTCATTTCTCACCACCTCCTTTTTTGCAATATTACATATGTTCTTTATACTATATATAGTTTTCGATTTACACATGAAGAGAAGATTAAGACTTTTTTATAAATATGAAATTATGAAAACTTACATAACGGTTACGTATGTTGTATGTATAA
>WAJY01000293.1 GCA_015523645.1 Geoglobus sp.
GACATCCACATCACCTCTAAGCTTTTGTTAAACTGACTTATATAAAAGGTTTTCTAATTATGTAGTTGCCCGAAAATGGGTTTTTGCCCAAAAATAGCAAATTTCACGTAACTTTTATTTATTTCCACTACAAAAATTATAACATGCCACTACCACACAACCTGTCAGAGGAAGATTTGAAGATTATAATAGGAACTGCATACTGGAACAGCAGAAACGTTCCAAGGGAAGGAGTATGGTCAGATGTTGCAAAGATGTATGGCATGGAGGTCACAGAAAAGGATTTTGATCCTGAGGATTTTGAACCAGTTGAGCTTGACCATTATGAGAGAACAGATATGATTGAAAGCACAGTCTCTTTTTGCAGATCTAAAAAGGATGGCAGAATCTATACCAAATCACTGGAAGACTACGCCAGAGAGGAACTTGAAGAGGAGCTTGGCAGAGAACCAACAGAAGAGGAAATTAGTGAATTTGCATGGGGATTCTGCGACATAGGAGGATGTGACCCTCCAAGGGAGTACATCTGCGGTGAGGATGAGTTCTTTGGCGACTACCACGATCATCCGAATTATCCAGTTTCTCCATCATGCAACGACATCAATGGTGCAGTCAAGGATAATGTGAAGGTCATGTGCATAGGCAGTGGTGGCAGATTTGCATGCGTTTTCATTGATCCTGAAAATGACAAAGTAGGAGTTCCGTGCAGAAGTGGTGATGTTCCAGCAAATAAACTTTGTTTTGACGTTATTACTGAGAAAGAAGATGCCTGGGGTAATATTGTTGAAGAGGAATTCAGGGTCTGCCCAGATGAGTTTTTGAGAGGTCACGAGGAAGCATGGATACATGAAGTCAGGAGAAGAGTGAGAGATGGAGATTTGCTTGGAGTTTGCTATTACGATGATAAATTTGGTAAAAGAGTAATATGTGATTTTGGGGATAGAGGGATAATAACGTTTGATATTGATGAAATTGATTAGAAAACCACATCCTATTTTCAAAACTTAGAAGTGGAAACTTTTTTAAATATTGTTTGTATATTAAAATACATGAGAGAGCTTAAAGAGCAGGTTAAGCTCAACCGTGACATTGTAACCAAGGCGAGTGATGAATTAGGAATCCCAGAAGAGAAGATCCCTCTTCTCGTTGAGAAGATGCTCAAGAATGATAAGTCAAGGGAGATGCTGTTCAAGGCACTTGGAGACTTCGTAGGCAGAAGATCCTTCCTTGGCTCGATGGCTGGCTTTGGTGCTGCTGCACTCGGTATGGGTGTTGCTGGTGCTAAGACTGTTATTTCGGATAACAATGTTATCATAGACGACCAGTGGTATTTGAAGGCTCCTGCTCCCTTCTCTGCTTTGGTTGGTGTAGATGGAACTGATGTTATAGCGTATGACTGGAAGGGCAAGGAGATAGCCAGGGGGAAGGCAGGAGAGGATGATGCACAGGTGATACAGAGGGCGGTTGATGACTTAACTAATAATAGCCGAGGTGTAGTCTTCATAACTGCTGATATCTATAACATAACATCAACAATAACTATTAAAGATGTGGGAATCTCAATCGTTGGTGCTTTCGGACAAAGGGCAACAATTCTGACAGCTTCAGTCAATCCAGCATTTCAAGTAATAGGTGAAACCACAAGAGTTGGTTCTCCATATATCGCAAATCTATACTTAAGATACGGCGGTCTCTTACTAAGAAGAACAAACAACATATTAGTAGAAAACGTTGAAATAGAACTGGTAGACGGAACAGGTTTAAGACTTGAGGGGGCTTGGGATAGTAAGTTTAAGAATGTGATAGTACGTTCATGTGGTTCTGCTGCAACAAGTGAACCAGCAGTTGTGCTTACAACATATAATACTGAAAAAACAGATGTTACAAAATTTGATAGTCAATCAACAGTGAGTTCGTATGAATACATAGGCATTTTAGCAGATAATTCACCAAACTTGATACCTCCACGCATAGTAAATACAAATGATGGTACAATTGGACTAAAGATAACTGGTGGTACACATAGTGTGAATATAATACATGGATTTGGAGCTGATGGAACGGTAACAAAAGGTACTGGTATATATATTGATGAAGGATACAGGATAAATATAATAGGAAACACTATTTCAAATATGAACCCAGCAATACACATTGATTATGTTACAACACCACCTCTTGGAGTCAATATCATCGGGAATACTTTTATGAATTGTGGTAAAGCACTTCAGAACAATGGCGGTCAAAAAGTCATTTTTGCAAACAACTACCTGCAGGAGTGTGGACAAGGCGATGATGCGATAGTTGCGAGTGGGAACTTTACAGAGATAGTAAACAATACGGCGTATACCATCAAGAGAAGATTCATCAACGTCACAGGTGGACACTATTTCATAATAGCGAACAACATTGTAAACAAATTCAGCGCTGAGAGTTCGGGAACTTATGAAGCAATATATCTCTACAATGTACACCACTCAGTTGTCATAGGTAATAGAATGAATAGCAGCGTAGCGGTTCTTAGAGACATCACGGAAGCTGGCCCATCAGAGCAAAACATAATAGCATACAATTATACACCAAATGGGATAAGCGTCATCGCTACTGATACAATCGTGAAACATAACATTGGATATACCACAGAAAACTCAGGCACAGCTACAATCACCGCTGGCAACACTTCAGTTACAGTTGCTCATGGCTTGGTATCAACACCATCCAATGTACAGGTTACGCCCAAGACAAATCCCGGAACCTACTGGTGGTATACTGCAGATGCAACGAACATCTACATTTACATAGGGTCTGCTCAAGCATCTGATGTTACATTTGACTGGAAAGCTGAGGTGTAAAGCCATGCTCCACTGCAACCACTGCCACACTTTTTTAACTTCCTATTTTTGGTAAAGCGAAAATAAAATCATAAATTTATAAATTTATAACCCACTTAACCCACAAAACCCAGCCTTTTTAAACCCCTTCCAAAAACACCTCTAAAAACCCGTGATTTTGCTAGAATTTTGTATGGTTTTTACGTATAAGAGCCATTATATGCAAAATTCAACACAATAATTTAGTTCACTAATTCCCTCTTTTTTGATTTTTGGCACCGTATCAAAAATTTATGATTTTGAACTTTCAGGGGTTTTATCATCAATCATAAATCAGCTCATCAATGTACAATATAGCAAAATCTTTAAATTTCTCATTACTCAGGTAATGGGAAATATGTTTAGGAA
>WAJY01000294.1 GCA_015523645.1 Geoglobus sp.
AAATTGACAGGCTTGGCATCCAGCTCCTTTTTCCCTTTTAGAGGTGGAGAAGAACGTGTCATCTTTTATCCCAAGGCTTTTGTCCAATCCTAACCCGTAGACTTGTTAAAATTTTTGTTTCCTTTGACAGTCAGCATCATCTTGCATTCTATTGGTGGGAAAAAATTAATATACCGGGTAAATAGATATTTACCATACGGTAAAAATGATCAATTGGTTTGCATTATTAACTAAATCTCAAACCTTAAAAGAGAAATTTGAAGATTAAGAGGTGATTGAACATGGTTCCTCCCTTGTCTCCTGAAATGGAAGCATTTGGATGGATAATGTGGATTTTTCTTGCCTTTCTTGTAGGTACAGCCATTCTGGTTACACTTAGATCATCCAGCTGCACTTCAACTCAGACAAAGATGGGCATTACAGCAAACACGAAATCTTTCGATGAAACCATTGGAGAGTTACTTCAAGAGATAAAAATGCTGAGGAAGGAGATAGAGGAGTTGAGAAAAGAATTCAGGGAATAGTGGAGATAAAAAGTAACATGAAATCAGCAAATTTGGCAAAATTGCTTAAAGTTCTTGCTAATCCGACAAGACTTGAGATACTTGCTTTGTGCCTGTCAAGGGAGAGGACGAGCAAGGAGCTGAGAGAGAAGCTTGGTGTTTCTAAACCTCTCCTAATATCCCATTTAAGAAAGCTTTTAAATTTCGATTTACTTGAATATCGGGCAGAATTGGATGAAGAGAAATTGGTAGTCAGAAAGTACTACAGAACAAAAGTCTTTGAAATCTGCGTGAATCGAGATGTGCTAGGAGAAATAGCAGAGAAATTGGAAGAAACCGAAGATTAGGACTGTTACTGAAAACAGACAAATAATTTCCCAAAACAAAATCATTTTGGCTTTTCGATCTCAGATGGTTTTTAGCTAAAAATAAATAAAAAGTTTCTATTTGCTACTCAATGCTCTCAAATCTATCCTTCAGCTTTTCCATAACCTTAGGCAGTGTTGTGTATTCCATGTCCTCCATTGGTAAGCGGTGAGGCTCAAAGGGTCCGTGTCTCCGCATGTATTCAGCAATCTCCATGGCTCTCTGCCTTGTGTAATCATAGGCAGGATCATCAAAGAGATCTTCAGGTCCAACAAGCCGTCCATTTGCAAGCTGGAAGCCAGCAGCAATGATTCTTGGAGGACCGTCAAATCTTGTGCATTTTGAATATCTGAACGGCACCGGCATTATCGGTCCATTATGACTTCCTCTCATCCACCCGCTTACAAGGTGGGGGAAGGAGAATGGTTCAAGCACCTCACCTACAGCAGGCAATCCGCTTTGGGCTCTAACAAGAGCAACAGGATCGTCCTTGCCAACATACTCTCCTGCTATCTGGTAAAGCTTTTCCGTGCTTATAACAGCTACAGGTTCATCAGCAGGAAGTTTTCCACCCTCCTTGGGATAAACTCGCTTTATAACGAATCTTGATTTAGCTCCAATCAGGGCAAGAATGTCGTACATCTCTTCAGGCGCTTTCATCATGACCCTCTTATTTCCATAAATGTCCCAGATCTCGAAAACAAATCCGTTGTGGAGTGTCGGGTCAATTACTAAACCGGCAGTGTTGAATGGGTCTGCAAACATCCTGAAAATTGGAAGATTGAATGCTCCAGGCTCTGTTTTGTCCATCATAAAAGCAATAATTGGCTCGGCTTTTCTCTCTGTGAACTCCATCTCTGCAACACCCGGACCCATTCCTCTAACATTCCCGCTAAATGCATCGCTCAGCAGATCCTGTCCAGCTCCGTAAAGTTTGAGCTCTTTTGCAACTTCTGTTGCCCTCTCAAACGTTTCCCAGGCAAGCCTGTGTATCTCTTCATTGTCAACACCCTTTCTGTGGGTCATGACAAGCTCAAGATCATCCCCAGCCCTGAAAACCCTGTAGTCTATTAAAAGTCCGCTATTCTTAGCCTGTTGGAGATTTTCCTCTGCTTTTTCGATGAGCTCATCTGCAACAGTGACATGACCTGGCAAACCACCAACGTCAGCCTTTATCAGGCTTACGGTAATCTTTGTCATGGCTCTAGATTGGTATGATGCTTTTTAAGCTTTCAGGTTAAATTTATATATTTGATTATCATGATAACAGTGATATGATCATGTTCATAATGAGGTGAAGAAAGGTGGAGAGGTGCAAAACTGGCATACCGGGATTTGATGAGCTGTGCGATGGTGGATTGGTTAGGGACAGGAGCTATCTTGTCTCAGGACCATCAGGCAGTGGAAAAACAATATTTGCAATGCAGTTTTTGTACAACGGTGCCGTTCAGTTTGATGAGCCGGGGATATTCATAGCAACAGAGGAAAGACCACAAAACATAAGGGAGAACTTCTCTGTCTTTGGCTGGGACATTGAAAAACTTGAGGATGAGAACATGCTTGCAATCATAGATGCAACATCAGCCAAGATCGGTCTGCCTTCAGATGAAAGGTACGTGGATGTCAGACCCTTCGATGTTAGAAGCCTTGTGGACAACATCATAAACATACAAGATGAAATCGGAGCTTTGAGAGCTGGATTGGATTCAACAACTGCAATGGGATTTGCAATAGGCGATCCGGGAAGATTTAGGGTAGAACTGCTCAAGATATCAACAACCCTTGAAGTTCTCGGACTCACAACAATAATGACAGCTGAGGTGATAGAGAGCGGAATGATCTCAAGATTTGGGGTTGAAAACTTTGTTACTGAAGGAACAATCATGCTCTACTACATGAGAAGTGAGAATGTCAGAATAAGGAGCCTTGAGATATACAAGATGAGGGGAACAAACC
Source organism: Geoglobus sp. (assembly GCA_015523645.1). GTDB lineage: Archaea > Halobacteriota > Archaeoglobi > Archaeoglobales > Archaeoglobaceae > Geoglobus. The sequence continues at coordinate 2,826 of WAJY01000294.1, forward strand.
ACAGCAAGAAAATCCATCCATATGACATAACATCTGAGGGAATAATTGTCCATTCAAGGGAGGAGATGTTCTAATTCATCACTTTCTTTTTATCGAAAACCTCTTGAAACCTGTTGAGGATAGCGCAATACACCAGTATTCAATCTCCTCTCTTGCACTTTCATCAAAAATTTCCAGCCCATTGGCTGTGAGAACTCCTGCTGTATCATCCTTCACTATGAATTTCACGCAGTCATTGTGGAGTTCAATTTCAAGCGGGTTATCAAATATGACAATGCAGTCTCCCCTGTTGATGCACCTGTCTTTCATGATAAATTTAACGTAGGATTTTACCTCCATTATTCTGGAAAAGATTCTGCTCCACTCCACGAAGGCTCTTGAAAACAAAACATTAAAAATCTTTTCCAGTCTCTATCCATGGTGGATTGTGACGTTGTTGTTGCAGGGGTTGGTGTTGCAGGAGCCTTTGTACTTAACAATCTTGCGAGGGAGATAGAGGCTGTTGGAATAGACAGGAGGGAGAGGCTGGGATATCCTGTAGAGTGCGGTGAGATTGTTCCCACTTATAAGGAAATGAAATCCCTACTCCCAGATGTTGAGAATCACTCAATTTTCAGAATACCTGAGAGATTTGCTGTAAATAGAACCACGAGCCTTCAATTTGTTCTTCCAAATGGCAGGATAATTGATGTTGACTTTGAGATGCTTGTTTTGAAAAGGGATGAGATGATTCAGGAAATTGCAAGAGAGTCAGGAAAGGAATTGATTCTTGGAAAGAGGTTTGACTTCAGAGGAAAAATTCTGCTTGATGGAGAGGAGATCGATGGGAAAGTTATTGTTGCTTGTGATGGTGTAAATTCTGTGATAAGAAGGAAAATGGGACTGGGTAATTTTGAAATCTCTCCAGCTAAACAGTTTGTTGTTGATGGATTTGAGGGAGATGAAAAAACAGTATACATGTTTCTTGGAAAGAAGATCTCTCCTGGGGGATATGCCTGGATAATACCGAAAGGCAATGGAATAGCAAATGTTGGGATTGGCTTCAGACATGAATTTGCTGAACATGGCGATACAATTAACAAGGCAATTGAGAGGTTTTTGAGGGAGTGGAGATACAGCAGCGAACTTCTCAAGAACGCGGTAATTGTAGAGAGAATAAGCTCATTCGTTCCAATAGATCTTCCAATGAAAAAAACCGTTTATGGGAATGTCTTGTTTGTTGGAGATTCTGCAAGCATGATCATAAGCCATGTTGGTGCAGGAATACCAACCTCCATGGTGGCAGGAAAGATTGCAGGGGAGATTGTGAGCAAGCATATCCTTGAAGGAGAGAGACTTGAGATGTATGACTTGTTGTGGAGGAAATCCATGATCAGGGCTATGAAAAATGGTTATTTTATAAAAAAGATCTGGGACAGTATTGCTGAAAGCGATGAAAGAATTTCAAGGCTCTTCAGTCTTCTCTCAGGAAAGGAGTTGGGTGAGATACTTAGGTGCAGGGTACCTCTCAAGGT